>NZ_QETJ01000089.1:0-21201 GCF_003105095.1 Pseudomonas sp. NDM
ATTGCGGTCTGTCAGGCTACACAGGCGGTGTCTGACCCACCGCAATCGCGAGCAGGCTCACTCCTACAATTGATCTCCACCGCCAGAAAATATTTCACCCTTCACCTTTCCCTCCGACCGCTCTAATTCAAGTCTTTCAAGCTAATTGATCTTCAGACAGTCGCATTCCTACAAGTTTTTTCGAAAATTTATCTTGCGCGCTAAACATTAGCGCTATACATTCTCTTCACACCTACTTAGCGCGCAAACAATTAGCGCACAACACCACAACCAACGAGGCTCACATCATGCAAACTCTCTACACCGCAATCGCAACTTCCACTGGCGGCCGTGACGGTCGTGCGATCTCCAGCGACAACGTTCTCGACGTCAAACTGGCCACTCCGAAAGAACTCGGCGGTGCTGGCGGCGCGGCGACCAACCCTGAGCAACTGTTCGCTGCCGGTTACTCGGCCTGCTTCATCGGCGCACTGAAATTCGTTGCCAGCCAGACCAAGCGCAAAATTCCTGACGACGCATCGATCACCGCCCATGTCGGCATCGGCCAGATCCCTGGCGGTTTCGGTCTGGACATCGACTTGCACATCAGCCTGCCGGGCCTCGAACAGGGCGACGCGCAATCGCTGGTCGACGCTGCTCACCAGGTCTGCCCGTACTCCAACGCCACCCGTGGCAACGTCGATGTCCGTCTGCACGTGACCGTGTAAGCACTGAAGCCCCCGGCCCGAACAAGGAAATTGAACATGAACACTTTCAGCAAAGTCTTGACCGGTACCCTTCTCGCCCTGTCGGTGCACAGCGCTTTTGCCGGTGATGTCGAACACAACACCCAGGCATTTCTCGATGCGCTGAATGCCGGCAGCGGCAAACCGATCGAGCAGCTGTCGCCCAAGGATGCCCGCGCCGTGCTGGTCGGCGCGCAGTCCGGGGTCAAGTTGACACTGCCCAAAGCCGATGTCAGCGAGAAGAGCGTGCAGGTCGATGGCCAACCGTTGAGCCTGACCATCGTCCGGCCGGCCGGGGTCAAGGGTGAGCTGCCGGTGTTCATGTTCTTCCACGGCGGCGGCTGGGTACTGGGGGACTTCCCGACTCACGAACGTCTGGTGCGGGATCTGGTGGTCGGTTCGGGGGCGGCGGCGGTGTTCGTCAATTACACCCCATCGCCGGAAGCGCATTACCCGGTGGCAATCAATCAGGCCTACGCTGCGACCAAGTGGGTGGCGGAACACGGTAAAGAGATCAATGTCGACGGCAAGCGCCTGGCCGTGGCCGGCAACAGCGTCGGCGGCAACATGGCCGCAGTGGTCGCGCTGATGGCCAAGGACAAGGGCACCCCGGCAATCAAATTCCAGGTGCTGCTGTGGCCGGTGACCGATGCCAACTTCGACACCGGTTCGTACAACCAGTACGCCGAAGGGCACTTCCTCACCCGCAACATGATGAAGTGGTTCTGGGACAACTACACCACCGACGCCAAGCAGCGTAACGAGATCTACGCTTCACCGCTGCGCGCTACTACCGCACAGCTCAAAGGCCTGCCGCCTGCACTGGTGCAGACGGCCAGCGCCGATGTACTGCGCGATGAAGGCGAAGCCTATGCGCGCAAACTCGACGAAGCCGGAGTGCCGGTTACGTCGGTGCGCTACAACGGCATGATCCACGATTACGGTTTGCTCAACGTGGTCAGCCAGGTGCCAGCGGTGCGTTCGGCGATGTTGCAGGCGTCGCAGGAGCTCAAGGAACACCTGAAATAACCGCAGCCCTCCTGTAGGAGTGAGCCTGCTCGCGATAGCGTCGTCTCAGTCAACATCTTCAGCGACTGAATCACCGCCATCGCGAGCAGGCTCACTCCTACAAGGGATTCGCGCTGCCGCAAATACCGCAGGCACAAAAAAACCCGACTCAATGGTCGGGTTTTTTCTTTCCGCAAAAAGCAGTGCTTATTTCGCACGGCCTTTGTAGGAACCGCCTTCGCGGGTATCGATCTCGATCATGTCGCCGATTTCGATGAAGTCGGCAACCGACAGCTCGGTACCGTTCTTCAGTTTGGCAGGCTTCATCACCTTGCCGGAAGTGTCGCCGCGAGCGGAGCCTTCGGTGTAGTCGACCTGACGCACGATGGTGGTCGGCAGCTCTACGGAAACCAGACGCTCTTCGAAGAACACGGCTTCGCAAACGTCGGTCATGCCTTCTTCAACGAAAGGCAGAACGCTTTCGATGTCTTCGGCGTTCAGCTCGTACATGGTGTAGTCAGTGGTGTCCATGAACGTGTAGGTGTCACCGCTGATGAACGACAGGGTGGCTTCTTTACGATCCAGGATCACGTCGTCCAGTTTGTCGTCCGCACCGTAAACGGTTTCGGTCTTGTAACCGGTCAGCAGGTTCTTCAGCTTGGTCTTCATGATCGCGCTGTTACGGCCCGACTTGGTGAATTCAGCTTTCTGAACCAGCCAAGGATCGTTGTCGATACGGATCACGGTACCGGGTTTGAGTTCTTTACCAGTTTTCATTGCGAATATCCGAATTTGGATGGGATTTACAAAAATCTAGGCCGCGTATCATATCCAATTTACATAAAACTGTACCAGCGCCGTGGCAAGATCCGCCTGCAAGGCCTGTTCCAGACACCATGCCTCGGCGTTTTCCTCAAGCTCGGGCCAATGTTTTCGCACCCTCAGCCAGTGCTCACCGATCGGTTGGCCAGCGCTCCAGGCGCGCCACAGACCGTTCATCGCCTCAGCGGCCGCAGGTGAAAGCCCTTGGGTGTAGAGCGTGAGGAAAGCATCGAGCTTGTCCAGATGGATGTCGTCGTCCTGCTGATAGATGTGCCAGAGCATCGGCCGCCCCGCCCATTGCGCGCGCACGAATGAGTCTTCACCGCGCACCGCATTGAAATCGCAGCACCAGAGCAAATGATCGTATTGGTCCTGACGGACGAACGGCAGCACTTGCACGGTCAGCGACTCGCGCACATGAATCGCCCCGACCGTCAGCATTTCCAAGTCCAGCCAGCGCGCCACATCACCGAGAATCCGCCCTTCCGGCACCAGCAGGTGCGTCGGCTGTGGATCGGCGGCGAGCACATCCAGCCAACTGGCCAACCCGGCATTCTCGTAAGCAAACAACGAGATCAGTTGCGCGCCAGGTGCAGGATCGATGCCCAGGCCCTGCAGGAACTGTCGCTGCGCCGGTCGATCCTGCTGAAACTGCCGACGCTGTTCAAGCATTCCGCGTTCACGCAGCAGGCCGCCGGTGCCCGGTTTGAAGCCCGGAAAGAAGAAGAACTTCTGCACCGATTTGTATTTCACCGACGGCAAGCCGTGGCAACCGGTGACCCAGTCTTCGGCGCTGAGATAATCGAGGTTGAGCCACAGCGGCGGCGTTTTCCGGGCGGCCATGCTGTCCATGTAATCCGTCGGCAGCTGACAGGCGAAGGCTGCGATGACTACATCGGCAGCGTCCGCATGCCGCCACTCGCTCGGCCACTGTCGCACGTCGACACCCTGCTGCCACTGCTGCGCAAGATCGACGTCGATCTCTGGGCAGATACGCTCGAAGGCGCGCAGATCATCCACCCACAGGCGCACCGGCAATGCCTGTTCGGCCACCAATTGCCGGGCCAGACGCCAGGTCACGCCGATGTCGCCATAGTTGTCGACCACGGTGCAGAAAATATCCCAGCGGGGTTTCGCTTCAGGCATGCCGTTCTCCCGTTGGCAAAAAACCTCGATTGTCCGCATAAATGCGCTCGCGCAGAAGAGCCGACGGCGATTAATCTTCGTGCGACAATCGTCACTTGCCTGCAACCATCCGCCAGGAGGCCGCCATGCCCTACCGTCCGAATCCGCGTCGCCCCTTGCCTGTTCAGCTTAGCGCGCTGCATCTGACCGGCAGCATCGCATTGGGCCTGTGGCTGGGGTTTCTCGCGATCGCGCTGACTTGCTGGCTGCTCTCGCGTCTGTTTTTTGCCGAGCAACTGGCCCCTGTCGCGCAAGCGGTGCAGCAGCGCGTCAATCCACCAGCAGCCGTCGAGCCACAGCCAGACGTTGCGCCGCCGCCAAAGCCGATGTTCCAACAATACGAAGAAAACCTGCGCAAGAATGAACAGCAGGCCCGACTGGATCAGGCACGCGCCAATTCGCGCAATGCATCCAATCCGAAATGCCAGTTCTGGCTGCAGCAGGACCAGACCGCGCCAACCGAAAAGAGCCGCGCCAACGTTTTGCAATTCTGCGATTGATCATGAACAAACACAGCGTCCACCAATTGATTCTCGACAAGCTGCGCATCGACCTCGACATTGCCGAGCGCGCCGCGCAAACCGCTTACGAAACCGCGACCCACGAAGAAAACATCGCCGAAAACAAATACGACACCCTGGGGCTGGAGGCTTCGTATCTGGCGGCCGGTCAGGCGAAACGGGTTGACGAGATCCGTCAGTCACTGGCGCTGTGCCAGAACCTGACGTTGCGTGCCTACGATGAAAACCGCGGTATCGAAGTCGGCGCCCTGCTCGGTCTGGAAGACGAAAAGGGTCGCGAGCAATGGCTGTTTCTGGCGCCGGATGCGGCGGGCCTGAAAGTCGATGTAGTGGGTCAGCCGATCACCGTCATCACCCCGCGCTCGCCACTGGGCAAAAGCCTGCTGGGCAAGTTCGAAGGCGATGAGGTGGAGATTCTGGTGGCGGGCACCCGGCAACAGTTCGCTGTCACCGAGGTGCTTTGAGGCGGGACCTTAGTGGACCGGCAGTTCGACACCGTCGAACAGCTCTTCCAGTTCCTGCTTGTTGTGGCACTGAATGGCTTTGGCCATGACTTCGCGGGTCAGGTGCGGGGCGAACTTCTCGATGAAGTCGCACATGAAACCACGCAGGAACGTGCCGCGACGGAAACCGATCTTGGTGATGCTCGACTCGAACAACTCGCTGGCATCCAGCACCACCAGGTCGTTATCGAGTTTGGTATCGACGGCCATTTTCGCCACGATGCCCACGCCCAGACCCAGGCGCACGTAGGTCTTGATCACGTCGGCGTCAGCAGCGGTGAATACCACTTTCGGGGTCAGCCCACGATGGCTGAACGCTTCGTCGAGTTTGGAGCGGCCGGTAAAACCGAACACATAAGTAACGATCGGGTATTCGGCCAGCGCTTCGAGGGTCAGCTTCGGCAGCTTGGTCAGCGGGTGCCCATGAGGCACGACCACGCAACGGTTCCAGCGGTAGCACGGCATCATCACCAGATCCCCGAACAGCTCCAGCGCTTCAGTGGCGATGGCGAAATCGACGGTGCCATCAGCGGCCATTTCGGCGATCTGCATCGGCGAGCCCTGATGCATGTGCAGCGCCACGTCCGGGTATTGCTTGATGAAATTGCTGATCACCGGCGGCAGCGCATAACGTGCCTGGGTGTGGGTGGTGGCGATCGACAGCGTGCCTTTTTTCTCGTTGGAGAATTCCTGGGCAATCTGCTTGATGCTCTCGACCTTGCGCAGAATCTCGCCGGCGGTGGTGATGATGCGCTCGCCGGCCGGGGTGACGCGGGTCAGGTGCTTGCCGCTGCGGGCGAAGACTTCGACGCCCAGTTCGTCTTCCAGCAGGCGGATCTGCTTACTGATGCCCGGTTGCGAGGTGTACAGGCTTTGGGCGGTAGCGGAAACGTTGAGGTCGTGGTGCGCCACTTCCCAGATGTAGCGCAGTTGTTGAAGCTTCATATCAATCCCTCAAAGCAGGTAGACGCCACGGGCATCAGCGACGGTATATAACTATATTAATGGTTTGAAGAATAAATCTAGAACTTTTTATCAAAACGCCATTATTCCTGCTTCAACGATCTTCCCGCCGCCGGCGCTCCATCAACGGCACCAGATACACCGGCACCTTGGCCAGTTGCAGCACCCGCGCCGCCGTGCGCCCCAACGGCGTTTCCGCGCCGACGCCATGGCTGTGACTGCCGACGATCAGCAGATCGACCGAGAGCTTGTGCACCTGATCGAGAATCACCTGCGACGGATCGCCCTGCAGCACGCGCACTGCGCGAATGCGCTGCAGATCCTGTTCGCCGTCGTCCCCCAGTTCTTCACGAAAGCTGTCGAGCACCCGTTGTTCGATATTGGCGATGACTGTTTTCAGACCCTGACTATGGAATTCGTTCAATGCCTGTTCGTCGAGATAGCTCTGCAGCACCGACTCGGCAAACAGGCCCATGGGTTCCACCGCGTGCACTACATACAGATCGGCATTGAAGGTGCGCGCCAACGCCAGGGCATGCTGCATCACGAACGGTGCATAGAGACCGAGGTCGGTGGCATACAGCATTGAGCGAATCATCGGGACCTCCTCGCGAGCCAACGATGGCGGAGATTGATTCAGCTTAGCAGTGCCTTGGCGAGTGCGACGTGCGACGCAACGTCCTGAATGAAAAGGCTCTAGATCGGCGGTTCGTTGCTGATGCCATGGGGTACATGGCCGGTGGCGACCACTTCACGGGCCAGCTCGCAATGGCCGGTCTGGTCATCGAAGAACACGTCAGCGGCGAAGGCTTCGAGGAACGCCGATTTGGTCAGGCCACCGAGAAACAGCGATTCATCGAGACGGATATCCCATTCCCGCAAGGTGCGAATCACCCGCTCATGGGCCGGCGCCGAACGCGCGGTCACCAGCGCCGTGCGGATCGGGCAATCGTCGTCGGGAAACTCGCGCTGCAACAGATTCAGCGCAGCCAGGAATCCTTTGAACGGCCCGCCACGTAACGGCTCGCGGGCCGACTCGCGTTCCTTGGCCTGAAACGCTTCCAGACCACCAGACTGATAGACGCGCTCGGACTCGTCGGAAAAAATCACCGCGTCACCGTCGAAGGCAATGCGCAATTCATCGCTGGCCGCGCGGCTGGCGCCACCGGACAGGATCGTTGCTGCGGCAAATCCTGCATCCAGCGCCGCGCGCACGTCTTCAGCGTGCGTCGAGAGAAACAGGTCACAACCAAACGCTTTCAGGTACGGATACGGACTGCGCCCACCAACGAACGCCGCGCGGGAAATCGCCAGCCCGTAATGGTGAATCGAATTGAACACGCGCAGCCCGGTGTCGGCGCTGTTGCGCGAGACCAGAATCACCTCGACCCGCGCGCGGCCGAGGCGACTGTTCAGGCTCAGGAGTTTTTCCACCAGCGGGAACGCATCGCCCGGCGCGAGAATTTCGTCTTCGTGCTCGATCTGATATTGCCGATAGGCTTCGACGCCGCTCGACAGGTAGACCTTGTGGCTTTCGCTCAGGTCGAACAAGGCGCGCGAGGAAATCGCCAGCACCAGTTTGTCATCGATGTTATTGGCCATGCCTTCCCCCAGAACAACCGACTCAAGTATTGCGTCGGTCGATGAAACCCAAATGGCGATACAACGCCTCGATGCGCGGCAACTCGCAGCCCGCCGCTTTCGCCGCCGCCAGTGGCCGGGCGTAGATCGCCTCCAGCTCCAGCGGGCGTTTGTGTGAAAAGTCGTGGTACATGCTCGGCCAGTAATCGGGCATTTTTTCCGTCATGGTAAACAGGTACTCGCCATAGCCGGGCGGGATCTCGTATCCGCAAGCCCTGGCGCCCTGCACCACCTCGGCCATCAGCGCCTGAATCGACACGCGGCTGTCGGCATCGGCCATCAGCGCTTCAGTGCCCGCGCCGAGCAATACCGAAAGTCCGTTGTAGGGAATATTCCACACCAGTTTCTGCCAGCGCGCCTGATGCACGTTGGCCATCGCTTGAGAGTCGATGCCAGCGGCGCGGAACAACCCGGCGCCTTCTTCGACAATCGCCATGCGCGCCACTTCATCGATGGCCGGACCGCTGTGGTAACCGACGTTCACCGCGCCAAGGGCCTGATGGGTAATCTGCCCGGGGCCTTCGCGATTTACGCAGATCAGACACAGGCCGCCAAGCAGATGCAGCGAATCCGGCAGCAGCGGCCGCAGGCTGTCTTCGACATCCAGACCGTTTTGCAGCAACAGCACTTTTGCGTCAGGTTTGGCCGCTTGAATGATCGCCGGCGCGAGACCTGCGTTGCTGGTGGTCTTGGTGCCGACCAGCAGCCAGTCGCAGTGCGGCATGTCTTCGGCAGCGCAATAGGCATTCGCCGGATTCAGGGTCAACGCACCGTGCACCGCACTGTTGATCTGCAAACCACGCTCCGCCACTGCGGAAAATTCGCTGCGCAACAAGAAGTGCACGTCGAAACCGGCACGCGCCAGCATCACCCCGTAAAAACCGCCGATTGCACCGGTGCCGATAATCCCCACCACCGGTTTGCTGACTGTCTCGCTCATGGCAACTCCTCTGCAATTCGACCCAGCGCCTGCGCCACGGCCTGGTTGAGACCTTCAACCGTCAGGCGGCTGTGCACTGCGCCAAAGAACTCGCCGTCGCGCACCACAAACAGCGCCGGCAAATGAAACACCTGATAACGCTCGACCAGGCCGCCATTGTTGCCGGCGTCGATCCAGCACAGCTGATCGACTGCCAGCGGCATGCCCGGCAACACCTCGCGGGCATAGCGACAACTGGCGCAGCCGACGCTGGTGAAAACCACCAGGCAAACCCCTTTCATCGCCAGCAGCCGCTGGTCGGCGTCAAAGTCGGTCAGCTCGGATTCGGCCACTATACTGGGAGAAACAATGTCAGATGGCCGACACAGGGAGTCTGTGCTCATGGGACGGTTCATTCCTCATCCGGACGAAGTGCCGGTTGTATTGACGTTACTCAAGCCTGAATGCATTTCCAGACAACAGCTGCACACTATCAGCCTCGGCGGCATCGCTTGCAATTACCACCGCGCCTGGCGCCATGGCACCGCGTTGCAAGTGCGCATGCCGACGCTGAATGCCGACTTCTGTTGTCCGGGCTACGTGGCCTGGTGTCTGCGCCGCAAAAAAGGCTATCTGGTGGGCATCGCTTTCACTGACGAACAGACCCTGTTCAGCGCGCGAATGGGTGAGCAAGTGTGTCAGATCGAACGCTATTCGCGCATGCAGGACAGCCACGATGACCTGCAGGATATTCAGGCGCTGGCCCTGCAATGGGTCGAGGAGCATGCCGAAGAGTTCTCCCACGACAACCTGCGCAAGGCTTTTGCGCAGCCAGCGCTGGACTAAAGCACGGTTTGCCCATTGTCGAGCCGCGTCTGACGCGCTAAGGTTCGGCTCCCCCGACGCGCTAAATCTGCTGTGCTCCGCCGCGCGGGGATCGCTGGCGGCCGGCACCCGTGACCTGACGAGTAAACGATGGCTGATTTACCGATCAACGACCTAAACGTCACCTCTAACGAGACCCTGATCACTCCCGATCAGCTCAAGCGTGATATCCCCCTGAGCGACGCCGCCCTGCGCACCGTCACCAAGGGCCGCGAAGTCATTCGCAACATTCTCGATGGCACCGACCACCGTCTGTTCGTCGTGATCGGCCCGTGCTCGATTCATGACATCAAGGCTGCCCACGAATACGCCGATCGCCTGAAGGTGCTGGCCGAGGAAGTCTCCGACACCCTGTACCTGGTCATGCGCGTGTATTTCGAGAAGCCGCGTACCACCGTCGGCTGGAAAGGTCTGATCAACGATCCGTACCTGGATGACTCGTTCAAGATCCAGGATGGCCTGCACATCGGTCGTCAGTTGCTGCTCGACCTGGCCGAAAAAGGCCTGCCGACCGCGACCGAAGCCCTCGACCCGATCTCCCCGCAATATCTGCAGGATCTGATCAGCTGGTCGGCCATCGGCGCGCGTACCACCGAATCCCAGACTCACCGCGAGATGGCTTCCGGCCTGTCCTCGGCGGTCGGCTTCAAGAACGGCACCGATGGCGGCCTGACCGTGGCGATCAACGCCTTGCAGTCGGTGTCCAGTCCGCATCGTTTCCTCGGCATCAACCAGGAAGGTGGCGTATCGATCGTCACCACCAAAGGCAACGCCTACGGTCACGTGGTGCTGCGCGGCGGTAACGGCAAGCCGAACTATGACTCGGTCAGCGTGGCCCTGTGCGAGCAGGCGCTGAACAAAGCGAAGATCAAGCCGAACATCATGGTCGATTGCAGCCACGCCAACTCCAACAAGGACCCGGCCCTGCAACCGCTGGTGATGGAAAACGTCGCCAACCAGATCCTTGAAGGCAACCAGTCGATCATCGGCCTGATGGTTGAAAGCCACTTGAACTGGGGCTGCCAGGCGATCCCGAAAGACCTCGCCGACCTGCAATACGGCGTGTCGATCACCGATGCCTGCATCGATTGGTCCGCCACTGAAAACACCTTGCGCAGCATGCACGCCAAGCTCAAGGAAGTATTGCCGAAACGCCAGCGCACGTAAGCATGGTTTCGCCGACATAAAAAAACGCCGGGCAATGCCCGGCGTTTTTGCGTGTGCGATTCAGATTTTTGCAGCGCGGCGCTGATGACGTTCCATGTAGCGCTCGACGTAGGAGCAGGACGGGATCACCGTGTAGCCCATTTCTTCGGCGTATTGCAGCGCGCGTTCAGTCAGCGCTGCGGCGATGCCACGACCGCGCAGGGCATTGGGCACGAAGGTGCGATAGATATCCAGGGTCTGCTTGCCCAGATCCATGTAGGTCAGGTAAGCACGATGACCGTCCACGGTGGTCTCGAATTGATGACCAGCCTGGTCATGGTGGATGGACAACGCCTCGCTCATCACTACTCCTCGCGGGTCTTGAATTGTGACCCCTACCTTACCGATGTTTTCCCGGCGAAGGAACATCTACGCCACCCCGTGCCTGATGGACACCGAGAAGAGCCACACCGATCTCGCGCAACCTGACACCTGTTGAATAGTAGGCACCATTGGCAAAAATGCTCAAGGTACGCTCGTCATCGCACAGTCGGTGGGCAAAGGCTTCGATGCTCGCAGGATGGCCGCAAGACGCTCTTCGCGTGCCGTTTGCCTGAACATTGCCGGAATGTTGAGACTTAAGACGTGCGACCTTTTTTAAAGTCACCTGAACATCAACAAAGATACGCGAAGCGGTTCGCAGAAGCAGAACAAAAGTGTGGACGAATTCATTTAGAAAGACTCTCGCCGAACTCGCAAAAAGAGCATGCGAGGGTGGGAACTTTTTCCGTTTGAGTCGCTCACACCGGGGCTTGCAGCTGGATATTTTTTACACAGCGCAGTTAAAAGTTGCTCGAAAAAGAATCAACGCCTACAATTTTTTTTGCTTCTTGCGCTACGTCAGTTTACTTACTACAAGTAATGGGTAGTATGTACGCCGGCTATTTCCTCAATCGTGAGGAGACAGCCACTTAATTTGAAAGTCCTTGAAGGGGAACACGATGAACAACGTTCTGAAATTCTCTGCTCTGGCTCTGGCCGCAGTTCTGGCTACCGGTTGCAGCAGCGCATCGAAAGAAACCGAAGCACGTCTGACCGCTACTGAAGACGCAGCTGCTCGCTCCCAGGCTCGTGCAGACGAAGCTTACCGTAAAGCTGATGAAGCTCTGGCTGCTGCTCAAAAAGCACAACAGACTGCTGACGAAGCTAACGAGCGTGCTCTGCGCATGCTGGAAAAAGCTAGCCGCAAGTAATAATCCCTCGGGATTGTTATCGAGCCGATCCGGTTTCCGGGTCGGCTTTTTTGTGCCCGGTACTTTCCTCCGGGCACTAAAAAACCCGCCGACGCTCTCGCATCGGCGGGTTTCGATCAACGCTCATTGCTGCAGATCGATCGGTGCACTGCTCACCATCGGCGCCGAAGCGTTCGGCACGGCGATCTCGACCGGCAGGCCATCTTCGGCCGCGACCACATCACGCACCACGTCCCAGTTCATGCGCAGGTTACTGGTGATGTCTTCACGCTTGAGCATCGCGTTGATCACCGCCGTGTGCTTGTCGACTACAGACGGGTTGCCGTTGTCGTCGAGCGGCGTGTGCGCTTCCAGATAGACCTTGCCGCCGCTGCGTCCGAACTTGTACGGGTCGTTGATGATGCGCACCGAGGTGCCGACCGGGACCATGCCGGCCATCTCCAGCACGTTGTTGTTGAACATGCGGAAGCAACCGTGACTGGTGCGCATGCCGATGCCGAACTTCTTGTTCGAACCGTGGATCAGGTAACCCGGCGTGCCGAGAGTGAACTTGAACGGGCCCAGCGGATTGTCAGGTCCGGCTGGTACCACGTTGGGCAGCGGATCACCGTCTGCGGCGTGCTCAGCCTTGATCGAGGCCGGAGGAGTCCACGTCGGGTTCGGCGTCTTGGCGATGATCGAGGTATGCGCGATCGGCGAGCCCCAGCCTTCACGGCCGATGCCCAGCGGGAAGGTGTACACCACGTCGCGGCCTTTCGGGTAGTAATAGAGGCGGTATTCGGCGAGGTTGATGACGATGCCTTCACGCGGGCCCGGCGGCAGGATGAACCGGGTCGGCAGGACGATCTCGGTGCCGGCGCCCGGCAGCCAGGCATCGATGCCCGGGTTGGCCGCAACCATTTCCGAATAGCCCAGATCGTAGGTGGTGCCCAGGTCGGCGAAGGTGTCTTCGTACTTGGCTTTGATCACCTGCACCTGGCCGACGATGTCCTCGCCGGGTGGTGGCAGGGGAAGCTCCAATGCAGCAACGGGACCGGCCACACACAGGGCGGCAAGTGACAGGCAGCGGGTGACGGCAGGAAAGCGCGGCAACATCCGGAAAATCCTTCGCATGATCATCAAGGGTATAAGGGCGCGATTGTACACCGCGGCTTGGGGATTCGGGGAGGTAGCGCGGCCATAGGCGACAGGGTGCGTTCAGGGTGGGAGCGAGCCTGCTCGCGAAAGCAGTGTGTCAGCCAGCATGAATGTCGATTGAAAAGACCTTCGCGAGCAGGCTCGCTCCCACATTTTTGATCTTGACCACTCAGAGCTCGAAACGCAGCTCGGGCCAGATCGGCGAGGTACCGCGCTTCTGCGATTCGAGAATCGCCCGGCACAGCGAGCACAGGCGCTGATCCTGAAACACCCGGCGATCAACATTCGACCAGCGCGGTTGCGCCGGCAGCAGCGTGCCACAGAGCGTGCGGTCAGCCGAGCCTCCGAGTTCCAGCTGACGCGTCACCAGATGCACCCGCACTTCCTGGCAGGCGAACAGGTC
Source organism: Pseudomonas sp. NDM (assembly GCF_003105095.1). NCBI lineage: Bacteria > Pseudomonadati > Pseudomonadota > Gammaproteobacteria > Pseudomonadales > Pseudomonadaceae > Pseudomonas > Pseudomonas sp. NDM. The sequence continues at coordinate 13,112 of NZ_QETJ01000089.1, forward strand.
CAGCTGCTCGTCAGGCTCGATCAGTTGGTAGGCAAACAGGGACCAGGCAGGACGCGGCATCGGGGGCTCCAAATTAGGGGGCGCCACATTAGCCGAAAGCCTGCCTGTAGAAAAGCCTCATAACAGCGGTTTTAGGGTCGGCCAGACATTTTCCAGCAACTTGCCCTGAGCCCCGGCGGCCGGGTGCAGACCGTCGGCCTGCATCAGGTCCGGATGACCGCCGACGCCTTCCAGAAAAAACGGCACCAGCGGGACCTTTTTCTCGTCAGCGAGCTTGCCGTAAACCTCGGCGAACGAATCGGTGTAACGCTTGCCATAGTTGGGTGGCAGTTGCATGCCGAGCAACAGCACTTTGGCGCCGCTCTGGCGCGAGCTGTCGATCATCGAGGCAAGATTTTGTTGCAATTGCGTTGGCGGCATCCCGCGCAGGCCATCGTTGCCACCCAGTTCGAGGATCACCAACTCAGGCTTATGCTCTGCAAGCAGCGCCGGCAGCCGCGCCTGGCCTCCGGCGCTGGTGTCGCCACTGATCGAGGCGTTGACCACTTTATCGTCGAAACCCTCTTGTTCGAGCCGCTGCTCAAGCAGCGACACCCACCCCAGACGGGTATCCAGGCCGAAACCGGCGCTGATACTATCGCCAACGATCAGGACAGTACCCGCCGCTGCGTTCTGGGCCATGCACATCAAGGCCAGGCCAGCACTCAAAAACCATACACGCATCGGATTCTCCATGGGCGCAAGCATTCTCACCGCGAAGAACCTCAGCAAAGTGGTCCCTAGCGCGGAAGGTGAACTGACTATCCTGCACGAACTCAGCCTGGAACTGAACAAGGGCGACAGCCTGGCCATCGTCGGCGCGTCCGGTTCCGGCAAATCCACCCTCCTCGGCCTGCTCGCCGGCCTCGACCTGCCCAGCAGCGGCGAAGTCACCCTCGCCGGCCAGGGCCTGAGCAATCTCGACGAAGACCAGCGCGCGCGAATCCGTGCCGAGCATGTCGGTTTTGTCTTCCAGTCGTTCCAGTTGCTCGACAGCCTCAATGCGCTGGAAAACGTCATGCTGCCGCTCGAGCTCGATGGCCGCAAAGATGCCCGCGAGCGCGCCACGCAACTGCTTCAGCGCGTCGGCCTCGGTCAGCGCCTGACCCACTCGCCGCGCCAGCTCTCCGGTGGCGAACAGCAACGTGTGGCCATCGCCCGCGCCTTCGCCGCCGAACCGGACGTGCTGTTCGCCGACGAACCCACCGGCAATCTCGACAGCCACACCGGCGAGCGCATCAGCGACTTGCTGTTCGAGTTGAACAAGGAACGCGGCACCACCCTGGTGCTGGTGACCCACGACGAACGCCTGGCCCATCGCTGCCGGCGCCTGATCCGTCTTGAAGCCGGGCTGCTGGTCGCCCCTCTGGAGCCTTGATGGCACGTCTGCCGCTGTTGCGTCTGTTCAGCCTCGCCCTGCGCCAGCTCATGCGCGATGCCCGCGCTGGTGAGTTGCGCGTGTTGTTCTTTGCGCTGGTGGTAGCCGTCGCGGCGAGCACCGCGATTGGCTATTTCGGCGCTCGCCTCAATGGCGCGATGATGCTGCGTGCCACCGAGTTTCTCGGTGCCGACCTGGTTCTGGAAGGCAGCTCGCCGGCCCGCGAGGAGCAAATCCGCAGCGGCACCGAACTGCGCCTGAAGCATGCGCAAGTGGTGGAGTTCTCCAGCGTCATTGCCACCGACAACGGCATTCAGCTGTCGAGCATCAAAGCTGTCGACCGAGCCTATCCACTGCGTGGCGAGCTGAAAAGCGCGCCCGCGCCATTTGCCCAGGAAGAAGTCGGCGGCGAACCGCAACCCGGTGAAGCCTGGGTCGAGGCGCGCCTGTTGACCGCGCTGGATCTGAAGATCGGCGACAGCATCGATGTCGGCATGAAGACTTTGAAGCTGACGCGTGTGCTGACCTACGAGCCGGATCGCGCCGGCAACTTCTACAGCCTGACGCCCCGGGTGCTGATCAACCTCGATGACCTCGCCGCTACCGGCGTGGTGCAACCGGGCAGCCGGGTGAGCTACCGCGAACTGTGGCGCGGCGAACCGCAGGCGCTGGAAACCTATCGCGAACTGATCAAACCGGGCCTGGCTGCAAACCAGCGAATCCAGGATGCCCGTGATGGTAACCGGCAGATTGGCGGTGCGCTGGGCAAAGCCGAGCGCTATCTGAACATGGCCAGTCTGGTCGCGGTGTTGCTGGCCGGGGTGGCGGTGGCGTTGTCGGCCAACCGTTTCGCCAGCCGGCGGTTTGACGCCAGTGCCTTGCTGCGCTGCCTCGGATTATCGCGGCGGGAAACCATGGTGCTGTTCAGTCTGCAGCTCACCGTGCTGGGTCTGATTGCGGCGATCAGTGGCGCCGTGCTCGGCTGGCTGGCGCAACTGGGCCTGTTCGCACTGCTGCATGATTTGCTGCCGAGCGATGTGCCGCCGGGCGGCCTGTTTCCAGCCATTGCCGGGATCGGCACCGGGCTGGTGGCATTGGCCGGTTTTGCCCTGCCGCCGCTGGCCGCCCTCGGTCGCGTGCCACCGCTGCGGGTATTGCGTCGCGACATGCTGCCGATCCCGTCGAGTACGTGGATGGTCTATGGCGCGGCGCTGGGTGCGCTGGGCCTGATCATGTGGCGTCTGAGCCTCGACCTGCTGCTGACTTTCGCCCTGCTCGGCGGTGGCGTGGTCGCCGCGCTGGTGCTCGGCGGCCTGCTGCTGTTGTTGCTGCAAAGCCTGCGCCGCATGCTCGCCCGCGCCTCGTTGCCGTGGCGCCTGGGTCTTGGCCAGTTGTTGCGGCACCCGTTGGCCGCGGCCGGGCAATCCCTGGCCTTCGGCCTGATCCTGTTGTCGATGGCGCTGATCGCGCTGCTGCGCGGTGAGTTGCTGGACACTTGGCAGAACCAGCTACCGAAAAATGCGCCGAACTACTTCGCGCTGAACATCCTCCCGGCTGACAAGCAGGCCTTCGCCGATCACCTGATCAAGGTGTCCGCGCAAGCGGCGCCGCTGTATCCAGTGGTGCCGGGGCGGCTGATCAGCATCAATGGCGAGGCGGTGCAACAAATCGTCAGCAAGGATTCCGCCGGAGACCGCGCCATTCAGCGCGACCTGAGCCTGACCTGGGCGGCGGATCTGCCGGCCGGCAACAAGCTCACCGCTGGCTCATGGTGGAGCGGTCAGCCGTCCGACGATGTGCCGGGCGTTTCCGTGGAAGGCAAAGTTGCCGAGAGCCTGAAACTCAAACTCGGCGATCACATGGTGTTCAGTGTCGGCGGGGTCAATCGCGAAGCGAAGGTCACCAGCCTGCGCGAGATCAACTGGGACAACTTCCAGCCGAACTTCTTCATGATTTTCCAGCCCGGCACCTTGAAGGATCTGCCGGCGACCTACCTGACCAGTTTCTATCTGGCGCCGGGGCACGATCAGCAGATCGTCGAGCTGTCGCGGACCTTCCCGGCGGTGACCATCCTGCAGGTCGAAGCCTTGCTCGAACAGCTGCGCAGCATCCTCGCCCAGGTCACCCTGGCGGTGGAATATGTGTTGTTGTTCGTTCTTGCTGCGGGGATGGCGGTGCTGTTCTCCGGTCTGCAGGCGACACTGGATGAACGCATCCGCCAAGGTGCGCTGTTGCGTGCGCTGGGTGCCGAGCGGCAGTTGCTGATCAAGGCGCGACGTATCGAGTTCGGTTTGCTGGGCGCGGTCAGCGGCTTGCTCGCGGCGATCGGTTCGGAGGTAGTCAGCCTGGTGCTGTACCGCTTCGCCTTCGACCTGCCGTGGCATCCGCATCCCTGGCTGCTGGTGCTGCCGTTGATCGGCGCCGCATTGATAGGGGGAGCCGGAGTGTTCGGCACGCGTCGCGCACTGAACGCCAGCCCACTGACAGTGTTGCGCGAGGGTTGATAGACTCAGGCGGTCTTAATCACAAGAAGTTGCCATGAGCCGTTATCGCCCTCCCCGCACCGCCGGCACCGCGCTGATCACCCCCGAAGGTGAAGCGCGGATGCGTGCCGAATTCCATGAGTTGTGGCATGTGCGTCGCCCGCAGGTCACCCAAGCGGTGAGTGAAGCGGCGGCGCAGGGTGATCGTTCGGAAAACGCCGAGTACACCTACGGCAAAAAAATGCTGCGCGAAATTGACAGTCGCGTGCGTTTTCTCACCAAGCGTCTGGAAGCGCTCAAGGTAGTCAGCGAAAAACCCAGTGACCCGAACAAGGTCTATTTCGGGGCCTGGGTCACCATCGAAGACGAAAACGGCAAGCAGTCGCGCTACCGCATCGTCGGCCCCGATGAACTGGACCTCAAGCTCGGTTTGATCAGCATCGATTCACCGCTGGCCCGCGCGCTGATCGGCAAGGCACTTGACGCCGAAGTGCGGGTGCAGACGCCGACCGGCGAGCAGTTCGTTTACATCGTGGCGATTGAATATCCGTAAGAACAATCAGCGTCGAGTGATCAAGCCCTGCCGCGCAACGCGGGTCAGTTGCTTGATCATTTCCGGCGCCTCTTCTGCGCTCGGCGCCTGAATCACCGCCAGATCAAAGCTGTCAGTGGCGAAACGCGCCAGCGACTCGCCGTCATCGACAAACTGGATCAGGAACGCGGCAGGACCGCCGCTGCGACGTGGCCAGCCATCGAGATAACGCAACAGCGTCGGCTGGTGTTTGCCGCCAAGAAGAATTTTCGGGTTGCGCTGGGTGACATGGGCCGTGATCGGCGCGGGACGTGCTGGAGGGCGTAGTGCATTCATCGTGTCGTGTCTCTGCCTCAAAAGTCTGCATGGCAGGTGAGAGGCAACACCGAACCAGCGCTTTAGCGGTATTTCGAAGCCCTGTTCCGGCTTCTGACGGTAACTGTAGAAGTCACCTGGCGCCCCGCAAGTAGCTGTTTAAATCGGCGCATGAGCAACATCCTAGAGAACGTGACCGACCAGTGTCAAGAATCGCCCGCAACAAAAAAAGGCCCGCGCAATGCGGGCCTTTGCCTTGAGCCAGAGCCTTCAACCGGCGATGGCGCGATCCGCCGAAAGCTTGCCGGCACCTTCGATCAGTACCGCGATGCTACCGGCCAGCAGAGCCAGGGCGAACTCATAACCGTTGTTGGCCATGAACAGACCGTTGCCGATGTGCACCGAGAAGATTGCCACCAGCGAGAGGAACGCCAGACCGAGTGCCGCCGGGCGTGCCAGCAGGCCGATGATCAGGGCCAGACCGGCGAAGAACTCGGTACCACCGGCCAGCGAGGCCATCAGGTAGCCCGGGGTCAGGCCGATGCTTTCCATCCATTGCGCGGTGCCGGCCAGGCCGTAGCCACCGAACAGACCAAAGAGTTTCTGCGAACCGTGGGCGGCGAAGATCACGCCAACAGCAATGCGCAGGACAGTCAGGCCGTAACCGGCGCGGGTGAACAGAACCTTGTTGATCAGAGAGCTCATGGTGCATTCCTTGTTGTGCAGAAGTGTTTGTGTGTTTGGGTTGGTCGCTATATTAATCAGTTTATTTCATGTTAAAAGCGCAAATAATTCGCCATAACAATCGAGTTTTTAGATTATTTTCGTGTGACCACTTTCTGCTGGCGGGGCTCAAGCGACTCACGCTCCCGGTCGAATGCCAAGTAGTACTTGTTCACGCTATTAACATAGCTGACGGCGCCCATTCCCACCTGCTCCATGGCGATACGCTCGACCTGGAAAAACCACTGGTTGGGATTCAGGCCACGGCGGCGCGCTTCGGCACGCATGCCCTGCACGCGCTCAGGGCCGATGTTGTACGCAGCGAGGGTGAATGCCATGCGCTCACGCTCGTTGAGTTTGGGGCTGCTGAAAAATTTGCGGCGGATCATCGCCAGATACTTGGCGCCGGCCTGCACATTCGCATCGAGATTGTGGATATTGCTCACCCCGACCCGTTGCGCGGCGGACGGAGTGATCTGCATCAGCCCGGTCGGGCCGCTGCCGCTGCGGGCGTTGGGCTGCAGACGCGATTCCTTGAACGCCAGCGCCGCAAGATTGAGCCAGTCCATGTTCTGCGCGTCGGCGTGCTTTTGCAGGGTCGGGCGGAGTTTTTCCAGACGCTGGCGATCCCCCTTGGCCAGCGGATTGTGCACCTGGTACAAGCGCCGATAGATGCGCAGAAATGCGGCGTCTTCGTCAGAGGGTTTCTTGTAACCGGTGAGAAAGCGATCGATGCTCGCGCGCAACATCGACGCGTCGCGACGCACGAACCAATGTTCCTCGCCCGGCTCGCCGAGGCTCAGTTGTCGGTCGAGGCGCAGCTTCGGCAGGATCTTGCCCCAGCGCTCGGCAATCGGCTGCTCGACGATGGTCAGGTGGAAAATCCCGCCCTGGACCATTTCCAGCACATCCTCCACAGCCAGCGTTGGATCGACCCATTCGATATTGATCGGTGCCAGTTTGTGCAGCGCCAGTTTCTGGTTGAGCTGGCTGACCACCTCCCCCGCCGCACTGCCAGTGGGCAGGGCCAGGGTTTTGCCAGAGAGTTGCTCGACCCTGGTGTAGCGGCGCTGGCCCTTGATGCCGACCAGCACCAGCGGCACGTTGCTGGCGATCGGCTCACTGCTGGCGACCGCATAGCCCGAAGGCAGATCGAGCAACTCGCCCGGCGCGACCATATCACCTTCGCCGCGCTGCAAGGCACCGAGCAATTGATCCTTGGCTTTGGGAATGATTTTGAGGGTGACTTGCTGGCCGTCACGGGCATGGCCGTTGAGGTATTGCTCGAAGGCGCGCAGGCGGTGGTATTCGACACCAATGGCCTGGCCCTGGACTTCGCCGGAGCTGTTGCGGCTCTGATTGACCAGCACGCGCAACACGCGGCTGCTGCGAATGTCCGAGAGGTCGCGAACCTTGCTCGCCGGCACGGCTTGCAGCGGCCCGGGCAGGCGCGCGACCGCCGTCATCGGCAGCAGCAACGCAGCGCACAACAGCAGCAGAACCGAGGGACGATGCATCCACTCTCCGAAAAGAATACGGGGCGACTTCACCATGAAAGCGGCGAGATCACCGACGAAAACAGAGCGCTTTGTGCGCTGGTAAAGTGCGAGAGACTGGCACAGTGATGGCATTGCCGCCACCCCGGAGTCCCCCGCGGCCTCAACAGACAGCCATAAGTCGTTGTAGTTCTTGCCTTTTCTTATAAATCTACAGCTCTGATATGCTTTCCGGCCTTCGGCCCGAGGTAGCACCATGCAACTCATCGATATCGGCGTCAACCTGACCAACCCCAGTTTCGCCGACAAACACCAGACGGTGCTCGACCGCGCCTACGCCGCCGGGGTCTGCCAACTGGTGCTCACCGGCACCAGCGTCGAGGGCAGCGAGCAGGCGCTGGAGCTGTGCCAGCAACTGGACGAAAGCGGCCAACGACTGTTCGCCACTGCCGGTGTTCACCCACATTCGGCCAGCGACTGGAACGCTGACAGCGCGCGTCGTTTGCGCAGCCTGTTGAACGAATCCAATGTCGTCGCGGTAGGTGAATGCGGTCTGGATTTCAACCGCGACTTCTCCCCGCGTGCGCAGCAGGAAAAGGTCCTCGAAGAACATCTGGCGCTGGCCGCCCAGCTGCAACTGCCGGTGTTCCTGCATGAGCGTGATGCCAGCCAGCGCCTGCTGGAAATCCTCAAGGACTTCCGCGATCAACTGCCGGCGGCAGTGGTGCATTGCTTCACTGGCGAACAGAAAGCCCTGTTCAGCTACCTCGATCTGGATCTGCACATTGGCATTACCGGTTGGATCTGCGACGAGCGCCGCGGCACGCACCTGCATCCGCTGGTCAAGGAGATCAAGCCGGGACGGCTGATGCTGGAAAGCGATGCGCCGTATCTGCTGCCTCGCACGCTGCGGCCGAAGCCGAAAAACGGGCGCAATGAGCCGGCCTATCTGACCGAGGTGTTGCGCGAGGTGGCGTTGCATCGCGGCGAGACCGAAGAAGCACTGGCCGCGCACACCACCGCGTGTGCCCGGGCATTCTTCGGTTTACCGATCATTTCCTGACACATCCAAATCCCATTGTAGGAGTGAGCCTGCTCGCGATAGCGGTGTGTCAGTCAATGAT
>NZ_QETJ01000090.1:0-21160 GCF_003105095.1 Pseudomonas sp. NDM
GATAGCGGTTTTTCAGTCGCCATCATCGGTGATTGAAAAACCGCTATCGCGAGCAGGCTCACTCCTACAGGGGTTGTGGTGTGTCAGCGGGGTTGTGGGGCCAGTTTCTGGCCTTGTTCGACTGCCCAAGCCACAACCCTGGCCGTGAGGCGATCACTGGCCTGGCCAAACCCGGCAACCACCGCCGGCACCTGCACATCATTCAACGCCTGACGCTCTTCAAAACGGCGGCTGGCGAGAATGCGCTGATCGTAGCCACGCACCAGCAACGCATCGACCCGCACCACGACGCCGGCCTGGGTGCCCTGATATTCGGTCTGGAAAGCCTGCAAACTGCCGCCCAGCTCCAGATCCGCCTGGAAGTTGCTGTCGTCGGTGCTCAGCAGCGTCACCCGACCATCCCGCGCAAAGCCATCCAGCAAGCGATTGCGCAGCAGCACCGGCGCCGGATCGCTCCAGCGCGAGCCCTTGTAGCTGCTGATCACATCGCCCTGCGGGATCACAGCAATGCTCGGCCGGTTCAGCGCTTCGCTGGCCTGCAATTTATTCAAGCGCAGCGACCACGACTGAGCCGTCGTCGGGCTGGCCGAGGCGGGCGCCGGTGCGGCGGGCAGGCGATAGACATCCGAGGGTTCCGACTCGGGCAAAATCGAGCACGCGCCAATCAGGATCAGGCCGGCTCCGAGGAGGGCGATTCGAGTCAACTTCATGGGGTGAATTCCTTGTTCTTGTCGCTGCCCAGCAGATACCCGCTGGGATTGGCCTCGAGGCGTTGGGAAATGGCACGCAGCGAGGTCAGCGTCTCGCGCAGTTCGCGAATCGCCGGGGCCAGGCCGTTGAGACCCTGCATGCCGTTATCCAGCGAATTCTGGTTTTTGCTGAGCAAACCATTGATGGTCACGCTGCTTTGCTCCAGCGACTTCATCGCCTGTTCGGCGCTGCCCAAGGCCTGCTTGCCCTGATCGTTGAGCAAGCCATTGGCGTTGCGCATCAGCAGCGAGGTCTGCTCGAGCATGCTGCCGGCCTGTTTGCCCACCGTCGCCAGTTGCTGCATCGCTTGTTTGATGTCACCGCGCTGGTCGTTGATGGTGCCGGTGGTTTGCTCCAGATGAGCGAGGGTCTTGCTCACGCGCTCGACGTTTTCCGCGGAGAACATATGGTTGGCGTTCTGTAGCAGAGCGCTGATGCCGGTCATCAAGTCGCTGCTGTCGTTGAGCAGACGCGAAATCGGCGAGGGCGAGGCGATCAGGGTCGGCAACTGACCGTCATGCCCGCGCAGTTTCGGACTCTGCGGGGTGCCGCCACTGAGCTGGATGATCGAGGTGCCGGTGATCCCCGTCAGTGCCAGTTTCGCCTGGGTGTCTTCCTTGACCGGCGTGTCGCCCGCCAGACGAATCCGCGCCAGGACCCGACGCGGGTCCTGCGGGTCGAGGCGCAGGCTGACCACATCACCGACCTTGATCCCGCTGTACTGCACCGAGCTGCCCTTGGACAGACCGCTGACCGCCTCGTTGAACACCACTTCGTAATCCTTGAACTCGGTGTCGACGCTGGATTTGGCCAGAAACAGGCCGAAGAGCAGGGCGCCGGCCACGACGATCACCGTGAACAGGCCGATCAACACATGATGGGCTCGGGTTTCCATATCAGACCTCGTTGAGCAGTTTGGCGGCGTCCAGCGCCGAGCGGCCCCGCGGGCCGTGGAAATATTCGTGAATCCACGCGTCATCGGTTTCCGAGACGACGTCGATCGGGCCGGCAACCAGCACTTTCTTTTGCGCCAGCACCGCCACGCGATCGGTGATGGTGTAAAGCGTGTCGAGGTCGTGGGTGACCAGAAACACGCTCAGACCCAGCGCATCGCGCAGGGTCAGGATCAGTTGATCGAATTGCGCCGCGCCAATCGGATCGAGGCCGGCGGTGGGTTCGTCGAGAAACAGGATGTCCGGGTCCAGCGCCAGGGCCCGCGCCAGCGCCGCGCGCTTGATCATGCCGCCGGACAGCGACGCCGGGTACTTGTCCGCCGCCGACAGCGGCAGCCCGGCCAGCGCCAGTTTCACCGCCGCCAGATGCTCGGCGTCCTGACCGCTGAGGCCGGCGTGTTCGATAAGGGGCAGGGCGACGTTCTCGGTCACGGTCAGCGACGAGAACAGCGCGCCTTTCTGGAACAACACACCGAAGCGCCGTTCGATCAGCGAGCGTTCATGCTCGGGCAGATTCGGCAGGTTCTGGCCGAAGACTTTGACCATGCCTTCGCTGGGCCGATTCAGCCCGACGATGCTGCGCAGCAGCACCGATTTACCGGTGCCGGAGCCGCCAACCACGGCGAGGATTTCGCCTTTGTACACGTCCAGATCAAGGTTCTCGTGCACGCTCTGCGGGCCAAAGCGATTGCACAGGCCACGGACTTCGATCACCGCCTCCGAGGGCGCGCGGGGTAGACGACTCACCAGCCCATCTCCATGAAAAACAGCGCAGCCACCGCATCGAGCACGATCACCACGAAAATCGACTGGACCACGCTGGAGGTGGTGTGCGCGCCGACCGATTCAGCGCTGCCGCTGACCTTGAAGCCTTCCAGGCAACCAATCGCGGCGATCAGGAAGGCGAAGATCGGCGCCTTCACCAGCCCGACCAGAAAATGCTGAATGCCAATGTCCGATTGCAGTAGCGAAAGGAACATCGCCGGCGAGATGTCCAGCGACACTGCGCAGACCACGCCGCCGCCGACGATCCCCGAGAGCATCGCCAGAAACGTCAGCATCGGCAGCGCCACCAGCAGCGCCAGCACCCGCGGCACCACCAGCAATTCGATCGGGTCGAGGCCGAGGGTGCGGATTGCGTCGATCTCTTCGTTGGCCTTCATCGAGCCGATCTGCGCGGTGAACGCACTGGCGGTGCGCCCTGCCATCAGGATCGCCGTAAGCAGCACGCCGAATTCGCGCAGGAACGAGAAGCCGACCAGATCCACGGTAAAAATCGTTGCGCCGAAACTGGCCAGTACTGTGGCACCGAGAAACGCCACCACCGCGCCAACCAGGAACGTCAGCAAAGCCACGATCGGCGCCGCGTCGAGGCCGGTCTGCTCGATGTGCGCGATCATCGGCGTGATGCGCCAGCGCTTGGGCCGGAACAGGCCACGGGCGATGACTTCGAGAATCAGCCCGACGAAGCCGAGCAGCTGCATCGTGTCGTTCCAGACCTTATCTACTGCGCGGCCAATGCGCGTCAGCAATTGCACGCTGACGCTGACTTCCGGCTCTTTGATCGGCACGCAGAAATCGTTCAGCGAGCAATACACGGTTTGCAGCAACGCGCGGTCGGCCGTAGAAAGGGTGCAATCAGGGTGTTCGGCGGTTTTGCCCAGGCGTTCGGAACCGAGCAGCTCGACCAGCAACGAGGCGCCAGCGGTGTCGAGGGCACCGAGGCCGTTGAGGTCGATCGGGGTATTGGCGTCGTACTGGCCGTGGAGCTTTTCGCTCAGGTGCTTGAGCGCCGTGTAGTGGGCAAGCGTCCAGTCACCGCTGACCCGCAGGCGGGCAGGGCTGAGCGCGGTGTCCAGGTGGGCACTGCCGGGGGTTGGGCTGCTGGTCATAAGCTCCGTGCTTGTACGGCCGTTACGAGATCCTACGTAATAGCACGAACCAGATTACTTTTCTTTGGCCGGTGTGCTGTCAGTGATCGCGAAGCGCAGCACACCGATCAACTGCCCGTCCTCGGTCAGCACCCGCACCTGCCACTTGCCCGCCGGGTTGCCGGGGAAGTTCTGCTTGTGCGTCCACGCCCGGTAACCCTCCTTGCGCCCGCCATGAATATCGAGGGCGATGCGGTCGACCTCTTTGCCGTTAAAAGTCCAGACGTGATAAATGCGCTCGTCGAGACCGCGCGGCGCGTTGATCGCGGTGTAGGCGTAGAGCCCGCCGCTGCGGATCTGCTCGGCGCTGACGGTATCGAGGCTGGCGCCGGGGGTGCGATCCTGCAGTTGCGTGCTGATCGCCACGTCGGTCATCCACAGCGTCGCCGGCGGCACCCACGAACGCAGCGCCCAACCGACGCCGCCGATGCCAAAGGTGATGAACAGAATCGCCAGGGCGTTGCGCACGGTGCGGATCGGGAAGATCGACGCCAGGCTCGGGAACGACAGCAGCACGGCAATCCCCAGCGCCCATTTGAAACTCTGCGCGGTGGTCAGGTGCATGATCACCGGCAACGCGGTGAGCAGGGCGGCGAACAGGGTCAGGGTATGCAGCGCGAGAAACGCCCAGCGCCGTGGCGCCAGCCATTTGTAGTACAGCGGATCGACGATGGAGATCAGTGCGGCAATGCCGAGCAGCCCCGTGAAAATCAACTGGCCGCTGTTCCAGGTGGTGGTGATGAAGAAGAACGGCAGAACGAAAAACAGACTTTCCTGATGGATCATCTGCGTCGCGTAGCGCAGCAGCGGCTGGGGAATCTCGCGCTTGAAGATCCGCGTGAATAGCCCGGTGAGGGTGTTTTCCAGCATCAGCCAGATCCAGCTGAGCAGCATGATCACCGTGATCCAGCTCGCCAGCCCCTGTTGGCGATCAACGAGGATGAAACTGCCGACCCCGGAAATGAAACCACCCGCCGCAATAACCCCGGGGTAGCGCTTGATCAGCTCGAGAATGCGCTGGACCAGGAGGGTTAGTTTCGACATGTGGGCGCTTCACTGCAGGCTAAGGAAATACCCCGACAGAGTAGCGTCCGCCGGGCGTTGTGGCGAGGTTCACGGTTAGCAACCCCCACGAGAACGTGTGGCGAGGGAGCTTGCTCCCGCTCGACTGCGCAGCAGGCGCAGGATTTGCGGACACGGTGTCTCTGGAATGTTGAGTCGCCTGCATCGGGGCTGCTTCGCACCCCAGCGGGAGCAAGCTCCCTCGCCACAGTGATCAGGTGTTTCCCGCTGGTTTTCGGTGGCGATGCAGGCGCCAGCCGATCACGATCAGCAGCAAGACCCCGACACCACCCGCGACCAGCCACAACACCTGATCATCACTGATCAAGGGCTTCTCGATCCTGATGTACCCCGGCTGTAACAACAGTTCGCGCATGGCCTTGTTCGCCGCGTCCAGCGTAACCCCTTGCAGCTCACGCGCCGGGTTGGCGAAGCGGCCGTCCTGATAATCGCTCAGGGCGCTCCAGTAATAGTCCGCCAGTGCGCTGTTGCCCTGCACGGCCCAGGCCTGATGGGCGATGGCGGCTTGTTTGATGCGGGCGAAGGTGTCTGCATCGAGGCCGTTTTTCAGCAAGTCGGCCTTGAGGTCTTCCAGCACTTGAATGGCTTCGTCGACGTCATCGCGATCGAGGTCAGCGTTGAGGCTCATGAAACCGACACCGCCGAACACTTCGCGCTCGGCCCATGGCCCGTACGACAAACCGTGGTTGAGGCGAATCTGCCGATACAGCGCCCAGTCGAGGTAATCCTTGAGGATGTCGAACGTCTGGTCGTACTGATCGTCGAGCACCGGTTCCGGCACCAGCCAGTGCAGCTTGGCGCTGTCGCCGATGAAGCCCCGGGTGAGGGTGCGTTCATGGGCGGCGCTGGTGCGGATGTCCGGCAACGCCCGGTGTTCGGTGGGCTCGACCGACTCCAGCTCGCCCCACGTGCGCTCAAGATAGGCCGGCAGCAGTTTGTCGAGTTCGCCGACGACGATCAGGGTCATGTTGTTCGGTGCGTACCAGGCCTTGCGCACCTTCTCCAATTGCTCTTGGGTCAGATGGCCGACTTCGGCGCGCTGCGGGCATTTCAGACCCAACTCGACAGCCAGCTGATTGCTCGCAGTGTGGCCGAGGTCCTGGCGATCAAGGAAACGCTGCAGTTTGGTGTAGTGCCCGCCGTCCTCACGCTCGACCACCCGTTTCGCCGCGTTGATTGCGTTGTCGTCAATGCGTGTCTGGGTCAGCAGCGCGAGCAGCAGGTCGAGCACCTTGCGCTGGTTCTTCGCCGGGGCTTCGATGACGAACGTGGTGTCGGCATTGCTGGTGAACGCATTCCAGTCACCACCCAACGCCTGCATGCGCTCTTCCAGACCGCCTTCACCGGTGGCATCGATGCCGCTGAACAGCAGGTGTTCGAGCAAATGCGGCAGCTCTTTTTCGTCGCAGTCGAAGTCATCGAGACCGACGCCGACCACCAGCCGGATCGCCACATGGCCACGTTCGGTGCCGGGTTTTAGCATCAGTTGCAAACCGTTGGGCAGCGCATAGCCTTCGACCTGAAAACGATCCAGGGCGAAGGCGGGCAGGGAACCGAGCAACAGACAGGCGAACAACAGGCAACGCATAACAGGCTTCCATACGGCTGATTTGGAGATCCGTGTCGCTCATTCGCGAGCAGGCTCGCTCCCACAGAGGAATGCATTTCAAATGTGGGAGCGAGCCTGCTCGCGAAGATCTAAAGGCTGAACCACTGTAACTGACTGACCCCAGCCCCAGACGTTCAAGGCGAATGCGTAATGTCCGCCATGTCATCCACCGCCAGCGCGCCAGTGTCCGCCGTTTCCAGCACTACATAGGCGCTGCTGCAGAACAGCGAATTGAGCCGCTTCATGTCGGCGATCAACTCCAGATGCAGCGAACTGGTCTCCAGACTCTGGACGATCTTGCGTTGCAAACGGCTGACATGCGCGTGGGCCAGACGCCGTTCCTGCGCACGAAACCGGCGTTTCTCCCGCAACAACTGCCGCGCGCTTTCGCGGTCGCCACTGAGGAACACCGACAGGCCCAGGCGCAGGTTGGCGATCAGTTGCTGTTGCAGCCCGGCGAGGTCTTCCAGGCCTTCTTCGGAAAACGAACGGCGCTGCGAGGTCTTCTGCTGCTGGATCTTGCGCAGCATGCGCTCGATCAGGTCGGCGGCGAGCTTCAGGTTGATCGCCAGTTCGATGATCTCGGCCCAGCGCCGACTGTCCTGCTCGCCGAGATCCTCGCGAGGCATCTGCGCCAGATACAGTTTGATCGCGCTGTACAGCGCTTCGACGTCGTCGGTCAGTCGACGCATCTCCTGAGTGACGGCGGTCTGCTTGCCGCGCAGCACATCGAGGGAAGCGTCGAGCATGTTGTCGAGCAGATCGCCCATGCGCAGGGTTTCCCGCGCGGCATTGGCCAGCGCCAGACTCGGCGTGACCAGCGCGGTCGGGTCTAGATGACGCGGTTTGGCGGTGCCGTTGACTTCCGGGCGCTCCGGCAGCAGCCACGCACAAAGCCGCGCCATCGGCCCGACGCTCGGCAGCAGGATCAGGCAGCGCGCGGTGTTGTAGAGCAGGTGGAAGCCGATGACCATTTCCTGCGGGCTGAAATCGAGGCTGTCGATCCAGTGCACCAGCGGATCGAGCACCGGGATGATCAGCAGCAGGCCGATCAGTTTGTACAACAGACTGCCCAGCGCAACTTGGCGGCCGGCGGCGTTCTGCATGCTGGTGCTCATGAAGGCGAGGATGCCGCTGCCGATGTTCGCGCCGATCACCAGACCTATCGCCACTGGCAGGCTGATCACCGCCGCGCCGGCCAAGGTGGCGGTGAGCAGCACGGCGGCGAGGCTGGAGTAGGAAATCATTGCGAACAACGCGCCGACCAGGGCGTCGAGGAGGATGTCGCCAGTCAGCGAGGCAAAAATCACCTTCACCCCCTGCGCATGGGTGATAGGCGCAGCAGCCTCGACGATCAATTGCAGGGCGAGAATGATCAGCCCCAGCCCGATCGACACTCGACCCATCTGTCCGAGCCGCGTCTGTTTGCGCGACAGAAAGAAAATCACCCCGAGGAAAATCATCAGCGGCGACAGCCACGACAAGTCAAACGTCAGCACCCGCGCCATCAACGCGGTACCGACGTCGGCGCCAAGCATGGTCGCCAGCGCCGGGGTCAGCGCCATCAGGCCCTGGCCGACAAACGAGGTGACCAGCATCGCCGTGGCGTTGCTGCTCTGCACCATCGCGGTGACGAGAATACCGGCGATGAACGCCAGCCATTTCCTCGACATGTTCTGGCCGATCACATGTCGCAGATTGGTGCCGTAAACCCGCAGGATGCCGGTTCGGACGATGTGCGTGCCCCAGATCAACAGAGCAACGGCGGACAGCAGATTGAGCAGGGTGAGCATGCAGACCCCCTGTAGTAGCAGCGCCCCAGAGGGGCAAGTGGACGGCACCGCGCGGTTTCTACGTTTTTGATACTTAAGCTGTAGTTGGCTAACGGTCTCGGCGCCAGCATTGCACAGCTAAAGCGTGGATTGAAACAAAAGTGTCATGAACAAGTTCACCACCCAGCAAAATCGGAGCGGCGCCCATCGACAGCCAATGCTTACCTGCCAAAGCCGTCGACTTCCTCTGAGACGATTGAAAACGGTCAATCACTGAAGTGATCTTCACCAAAACCCACATCAATCAAATATTTGGCCGTATCAGGATTTCGTTCGTCGCAACGTGCGTAGCATTTGATGTGGAGGAACAGGCTGTACTTATGCGGAATCAACAGAATGACACCGTCCAACTGGTCAAAAAGCTTGGCTTGAAGGCGCACCTTGTCTTCTTGAGTTTCAGTCTTGAGCCAATCATTCCCTTCAACAGCTTCTGGCGACCAGCCTGCCTTTTTGAACGTCTGCTGCAGCACTCCCAGCAGATTCACTGCCTGCTCGAAAGGTAACGTTTCCAGCATTGGTGAGGTAGAAAGGGTGATCGCTTTGAAATCAGACCAGCCAATCGCACCGAATTTTGTAACGGGCAACGTGAACCCGTGTTGTTCGTCATCGAATGTGATGACCACTGGGCTACTGATCCAAGTCGAACTTGGGTGAGGTGGATCACCGGGATAGATGGCAGTTTTATCCGTCACAGGAAATGATGAGTCGCGCACGACATCGTCATATGTTTTTCCAATGTGGAAAGAAATTTGTTGCGGACCTCTTCCGAAATAGAAGGTTAGCGCGATAGCTCCCAATACGGCGGCAGCAGCAACGTAGAAACTGCGTCTATGCATCACTTACCCCCCCCCGCCAGCTGCAATTTCTCGGATAGATTGCTCAAGTTTTGCGCGAGAGGACGGCTGTTTAAGCAGTTCGTTGAATTGAGTGGCAGCGCGCAGTACGAACTCCATTCGCTGATCCTTATCGGCAAGGTTAGCCAGCGGATTGCTGCCAAACGCGACTTTTCGACTGTCGGGCGCTTTACATTGGCTAGCGAGAGTAAGCTGGATCTCCTCGGCAGCACCTGGCAACAATCCGGTCACAACAGAAATCACGTCACCGCCATGTGTGCCTCGCATCAACAGGGCAAAGTGGGTTTCGTCGTACATCGCCGGCTGAAGGATGTTGACTTGTTCATGGAGCGCCATTTGTTCAACGCTACCTGAAATGTTCCCTTGATCAATGGCTTTGAAGGTCGCGTAAATCTCAGGATTATCACGGCCAAACTCTACCTTCTCAGCAATCGGCCACATTACATCCTTCCCAATGCCACGCCGGCTTCTCAAACACTTTTCCATTTCCTTGTACCCCCGCACCATGAAAAACCGGTGCAACGGATAAACGTCGAGAAACAGCGACGTATTACCCAGCGCCAACATCTCATACACATAGTCCAGTTGCTGCTGAACCACTGAGCGTGGGTTGTCGCCGAAGGTGATGTCCTCCGTCGGCATCGGATTGGCTGCCCGAGCCTTGGCCAGCTCCTGCTCTGCCTCGGGATTGGTCTTGCTGAACTTGAACCCAAAGCCTTCGAACAGGGTTTCCGAGGGAGCGGTTCGCAGCTTTGCCTGTGCCGCCTTCTGTGCAGCGATGGCGGTCTGCAGTTTGGTGGCGTGGATCAGCCCACACCCCACCTGCTTCGAAGCAAACGCCGCCAACCCCGCCCACTGAAAACGGTTATCCGCCAGCCACAATTGCGCGTACGCAGCGTTGATTTTGCGGTTGCGGGCCTGGGGGTCGGCGATGAGGACGCCGCCGGGGGCGACCCAGTCTTCGGCTTCTTTCTGGAAGCGGCGCCACAGGCAGTTGCAGGTCAGCAGCGGGACTTCGACGCGGGTTTTCGGGTTGGGGCCGGCGGTGCTGGTTTCCCGTTTGCAAGTGGGCAGCGCACAGGTGCTGTCCCAGAGTTTTTTCATGTCCAGATCGTCTGGAGCGATGCATTGTCCGGTCATTGTTTCTTCCTTGAAGCTCAGGCGGTCCAGCGAACGACGGCGAGATCGGGCTGCAGGGTGGCGACGCTCTGGGTCATGCCCTGCGCATTGGTCAGGCCTGTCACGATACGGCCTTCAGCAGTTTCGATTTCATAGCCCTGTTCGGCGATGGGTTCGCCATTGCCGGCGCTGACTGCTTTGAATTCGACCAAGGGCTGGCCGATGATCGGCAACGGTGGAACGAACGGAGCAGGGGTGTGCGAGCTGCCGATAATCACATTACCTGAACCACCAATCACGACACCGCCATGGCTGGCGGTGCTGTCGAGGGTCATGGCGTTCTTGCCATTGATGAACACGGTGGACGAAAAGGCACCGCTGAGCGCTTGGCCGCAGGTGCATTTGTCGCCCAGGCGAGCGGCGGCGAGGCCGTTGAAGAAAACGTCGCCGGAGCCGCTGGCAATCGGGTTGGTGCCGTGACCGGGAATCGGGCAAGTGGTCGGGTCCGTGACGCGTGCGGCGGGTTTTCCAGACATGAACGTTCCTTGTTTGTCGTTTGAGGCGAGCGGGGACGCTAACGATCATTGCTTTGGGCGTCAACCTGTAGGAGTGAGCCTGCTCGCGATTGCGGTCTGACAGCCACCATTACTGTTGAATGAGAAAATGCTATCGCGAGCAGGCTCACTCCTACAGGTTTTGCGGTGATGTTTTGAATGGGGATAAACACGGATTGCGCTGGGTGTTTATGCACACGCCGTGTTACGCGGCGACAGGCTACAAATCCTTGCGCCGTTGCCTACGGCTACGCCAGAATCCGCCGGCTTGTGCGCTTTGGGGCTGGTCTCTATCGTTTGCTGACCACTGCTCATCAGTGGTCGGGATTAGTAGCCCGGGTTGCTAGTTATCGTGCGCAAGCACCGTTGCGTCAGGCTATGCCTGATCCTGATGGTGGTTGTGCGCAGGGCGCCTTCGGGTGCGCCGGAAAAGCTAGCTCCCCGGTCTACTAACCTGCGTACAGCCGCCTCCCTTCTTTTAGTAGAGAACGGCAGTGGCTTCATTCTATGGAGCAGCTGAACATGAAAAAGATAACGCCAGATCCACCGGTCGATGATCTTCCTCACCCTGATCTAGAAGCGCAAAGACTCAAACAAGCCGCCGACCGCGCCCTCGATTTCTACCTTTGTCCCGGCCTCAAACAGGACCCCGGCGCCGCGCGCAAGCCCAGCACCATTTTCCTCGTAGATCCGGCTGTGGATAACGAAACGCTGCTGGTGCACGCCTGCGAATCTTTGGCGTCGGCGAGCATCATGGCCAGCGATCTGGCCGGGTTTATTGATGGATCGCAGCGCAATTCACTGCTGGGGATCCAGCAAGTCATCATGTTGGGTGAGCTGGCCGTCAACCGCGTCCTCGACAACCTCGTTCCTCCTGCCTGAACGCAGAAACAAATGTAGGAGTGAGCCTGCTCGCGATAGGGCCATCAGCTTCAACATCATCGTTGACTGACAGACCGCTATCGCGTGCAGGCTCACTCCTACAAGGGGTGTTGCCTGAAGACTACCGGGTTATTGCCCCGGCACATCCTTGCGCAGTTTCACTGGATCCTGCTGTTGTTTCTTCTTGGCCATCGCGCCGCGCAGTTTGATGTTGATCGCTTCCACCGCCAGCGAGAACGCCATGGCGAAGTAGACGTAGCCCTTTGGCACGTGCACGTCGAACGATTCGGCGATCAGCACGGTGCCGACCACCAGCAGGAACGACAGGGCGAGCATCTTCAGCGACGGGTGCTTGTCGATGAATTCGCTGATCTTGCCCGACGCCAGCATCATCACCAGCACTGCGACGATGATCGCCGCGACCATCACCGGCACGTGGGAAACCATGCCGACCGCAGTGATCACCGAGTCCAGCGAGAAGACGATGTCGATGATCGCGATCTGGATGATGGTGTAGAGGAAGTTGCCGCCCTTGCCCGATGGCGCGTCGTCGCTTTCGTCTTCGCCTTCCAGCGCGTGGTACATCTCCTGCGAGCTTTTCCACAGCAGGAACAGGCCACCGAAGAACAGGATCAGGTCACGACCGGAAATACCCTGGCCGAACACTTCGAAGAGGTCGGCAGTGAGGCGCATGACCCAGGTGATCGACAGCAGCAACAGGATCCGCGTGATCATGGCCAAGCCAAGCCCGAAGATCCGGGTGCGCTGCTGCATGTGTTTGGGCATGCGGCTGACCAGGATCGAAATCATGATGATGTTATCGATGCCGAGGACGATTTCCAGGGCGGTCAGGGTAAAGAAGGCAACCCAGATTTCGGGGTTGGTCAGCCAATCCATGTGTATTCCTTTGAGCAATTGTTGAACCGCAAAAGGTCCGGGCTTCAAACAGCGAAGCCAGGACCCGCAACGGTGAGTCTTGGGCTTATAGAGTGCTGAACACCGGGAAAGTCCCCAACAGCAGTGCAGCAATCAGAATGCAGATACACACCAGAATCGCCCATTTCAGGGTGAAACGCTGGTGATCACCGAAATCGATGCCGGCCAGCGCCACCAACAGATAGGTCGACGGCACCAGCGGGCTCAGCAAGTGGACGGGCTGGCCGACGATCGAGGCACGGGCCATTTCCACCGCAGTGATCCCATAGTGGCTGGCCGCTTCGGCCAGCACCGGCAACACGCCATAGTAGAACGCGTCGTTGGACATGAAGAAGGTGAACGGCATGCTCACCAGCGCCGTGATCACCGCTAGGTACGGGCCGAGGAACTCCGGAATCACCGCCAACAGGCTTTTCGACATCGCATCGACCATGCCGGTGCCCGACAGGATACCGGTGAAGATACCGGCCGCAAAGATCAGCCCGACCACTGCCAGCACGCTGCCGGAATGCGCGGCCACGCGATCCTTCTGCATTTGCAGGCAGGGGTAGTTGACGATCATCGCGATACTGAACGCCACCATGAACAGCACCGGCAGCGGCAACAGGCCGCCGATCAGCGTGCACATCAGGCCGAAGGTCAGCGCGGCATTGAACCAGATCAGCTTAGGACGGCGTGCGTCGGGGAATTGCGAGACGCTGATTTCGCTGTGATCGATCTCGTCGCCGACCAGATGCAGCTCGCCGAGGCGGGCACGTTCGCGTTTACCGTAGAAGTAGGCAATCAGCAGGATCGCCACGACACCGGCGGCCATGGCCGGGATCATCGGTACGAAAATGTCCGACGGATCGACATGCAACGCACTCGCGGCGCGGGCGGTCGGGCCGCCCCACGGGGTCATGTTCATCACGCCACCAGCGAGGATGATCAGACCGGCCATGATCCGCGGGCTCATGCCGATGCGGCTGTACAGCGGCAGCATCGCGGCCACGCAGATCATATAAGTGGTCGCGCCGTCACCATCGAGGGAAACGACGAGCGCCAGAACGGCGGTGCCGACCGAAACTTTCAGCGGATCGCCCTTGACCAGTTTGAGGATCTTGCGCACGGCCGGGTCGAACAGGCCGGAGTCGATCATCAGGGCGAAATACAGAATAGCGAACATCAACATCACGCCGGTCGGCGCCAGTTTGGTGATGCCCTCGAGCATCATCGGACCGATCTTCGGCGCGAAACCACCGAACAGGGCGAACAGAATCGGGATGATGATCAGGGCGATCAGCGCAGACAGGCGCTTGGTCATGATCAGGAACATGAACGTGATGACCATGGCGAAGCCAAGGAAAGTCAGCATGGGAATACTCCAGGCGTAGCGCGGCTAATGGAATGAGCGGATCGGGCGGGATCAGCGCAGAACGGGAGGCGCGAGGCGTACGGGCGGAGTAATAAGCAGGAAGCGGGAGAGACGGCGGGTTGCAGAGGACATCAGAATCACCATTGTTGTTGTTAATTGGGCCGGGCCTGTGGGGAAAACACAGGCCTTGGGCCAACCGGTCTGTTGCCGGGAGTGAGGCGATCCTAATCGGGGAAGCTTTCAGCTACCTTTCGCTAATGACCGCGAAGAATGAACGGTCAACCGGCGGTCGGATGCAGCGAGCGTCAATAAAAACGGGAGAAGGGCGGTGGAAACCAACCATGCACACAACGGCGGCTGTCACTGCGGACACATCCGCTATCAGTTCAGCGGTCCGTTGCGCGATATCGCTCATTGTCACTGTTCGATCTGCCGCAAGGTCAGCGGCGGCATCGTCACCACCTGGATCACCGTGCCGGCGGCGAACTTTCGATGGCTGGCCGGGACGCCGGCACGCTATGACTCGTCGGCCAGTTGCGCGCGGTTCTTCTGCGCAAACTGCGGCGCACAACTGGCGTTGGTGACCTCGCTCAGCCCCGAGAGCATCGACGTGACCATCGCCACCCTGGACCACCCGCAAACGGCGCCGGCCGAGCGGCATATCTGGACCGACAGCCGCTTACCCTGGCTGCATCTGGATGAACATCTGCCCGGCGAAGCCGAAGAAACCCTCGATTAAAACACCGACAGATTCAGAGGCCGCACCGCGCCCATCCAGATCGCATGTTCGGTGTGGTCGAGCAAGACATCGCCCGTGTCCGGATGCAGGAACACCACCAGGCCTTTGCGGTTGAGCGCCAGCCATGGCAGCACCTCGCCGATCAGCTCGGGGCCGAAGGCCAGTTGGCAGCTCCAGTCGGGGTGCGGCCCCACCGGGCGTTCGTGCACGCGGCCCATTTTCAACGCAAACAACTGCGCGGCCTGTTCGCACAAGGCCCGCGCCTGGCCGATGGTTTTCGCGTCGAAATAGACATGGGCGTGATAGCCCTTGATCCCTTGCATCGTGTCGCCTCTCAATCGGTTCGAACCCTTGGCTGATTCCACCGTCACAGGCCATATAGGACAACTATAAGGAAAACAGCCATGAAAAATGCCGAAACCCCAGTGGTGAAAGTGGTGCTCTATGGTGCCATGGCCAGCCTGGGCGGTGCGTTGATGGCTGAATTGCTGCGCCGCCAACACGAAGTCATCGCCATTCTCGACGATCTCACCGCACTCGCGCCGCGTCCGGGGTTGCGCACCAAGACCGGCGATCTGTTCGATGCCGAGCGGGTCAATCAGAGCGTCGCCGGCAGTTCGGCGGTGATTTGTCTGCTGGACGCGCCGGGGCTGCCGTTCAGCAGCGACCATGTCGAGCGCTCGGTGACACTGGGGCCGGTCGAGCAGGTGCTGGCAGTCGACGCACTGGTCGAAGGTTTGCAACTGGCCAGCGTGCCGCGCCTGTTCCTGGTGGGCAACTTTGGCGTGCTCGACGAGCCTGACAGTGATGATCGCCTGCAACGGCACGCCGCCGAAGAAATCCTCGAAGCGGTGCAAAGCAGCTCACTGCGCTGGACCTTGGTCAACGCGCCGCATGGCGTTGCCGGGTTGAGCATTGAGCACTTCAGTCAGGTTGGCGGCAATCTCGAGCCTGGTCTGGCTGAACCGCTGGAGCGCTTGAACCGTGTGGCGGTGGGGATTGCCGATGAGCTGCGGTTGAATCTGCATGTCGGTGAACATGTGAATTTTGTGGCGGCTTCTGATTCGTAAAAGATCGCAGCCTGCGGCAGCTCCTACATGAGATCGCATTCCATTTGTAGGAGCTGCCGAAGGCTGCGATCTTTTCTCTTCAAACCGCAATTGAAGGCAGAGTCAGACCGTTGAGAGATTCCGCACTGCTGGCCTGCTCGGCCATCAACCAGTCAACGAACTGTTGAATCAGCGCACCCCGGCGTTTGCGTTGCGGCAACACCACGTAATACCCCAGCCGCGACAACGTGGTTTGCGCCAGCGGCCGGCACAGCAGCCCCTGCACCAGCAAGTTATCCACAAGGTGACGCCAGCCGATCGCCACGCCTTGCCCGCCGATCGCCGCTTGGATCAACAAGGTGTAATTGTCGAAGCGCAACTGCCCCGGCGCCGGTGGCGTGGTCAGGCCCAATTGGCGGAACAGCCCGCTCCAGTCAAACCAGTTGCTGCTGTTTTCGCCGCGCAAATGCAGCAGTGGAAATTCCAGCAAAGCCTGCGCGGGCAGCGGCAGTGAGCGGTCCTTGAGCAACAGCGGACTGCACACAGGGAACACTTCCTCGCTGAACAGCCAATGGCTCTCGCCCTGCTTGAAGCGACCGTCGCCAAACAGGATCGCCACGTCGATATCGGTGCGCAGCATATTGTGGTTGCGCTCGCTGGTGACCAGGCTGACATCAATGTGCGGATTGGCCTCGTGGAAGCGGTGCAGGCGCGGCATCAACCAATAGGCGGCGAAAGCGAAATCCGTGGCTACCTGAAGCACTTCATGTTGCTGCTGCGCGCTGATTGCGCTCAAGCCTGCGTCGATATTCTGCAAACCGAGGGCAACTTGCTCGAAGAGCAGGGCGCCGGCTTCTGTCAATTCGATGCCCCGATAAATCCGGTCGAACAGACGCGTGCCGAGCTGTTCTTCCAGGCGCTTCATCTGCTGGCTGATCGCCGGTTGCGTGGTACCGAGCTCTACCGCAGCGGCGGTAAAGCTGCGATGACGTGCCGCCGCCTCAAAGGCGCGCAGTAGATCGAGAGACAGGTCACCAAGGGCGTCATACATAAGCTGTGCTTATCCTAGTCATTGTCCGGCGCGGGCTTTACCGGAACAGGCATGGACTCCATGCTCGATCGCAGCACTCTCGCATAAATATTCAACATGGAATGCCGCGATCACATGAAGCGCAAGAACATTCTTTTCATCATGGCCGATCAAATGGCCGCGCCAATGTTGCCGTTCTACGGCCCGTCGCCGATCAAACTGCCGAATCTGTCCCGCCTCGCCGCCCAAGGCGTGGTCTTTGACGCTGCCTATTGCAACAGCCCGCTGTGCGCGCCGTCGCGTTTCACCCTGGTCAGTGGTCAGTTGCCGAGCAAGATCGGCGCCTACGACAACGCTGCTGATTTCCCTGCCGATATCCCGACTTACGCGCACTACCTGCGCCGTCTCGGCTACCGCACCGCGTTATCGGGGAAGATGCACTTCTGTGGGCCGGATCAGTTGCACGGTTATGAAGAACGCCTGACCAGCGATATCTATCCGGCCGATTACGGTTGGGCGGTGAACTGGGACGAGCCGGATGTACGGCCGAGCTGGTATCACAACATGTCGTCGGTACTTCAGGCCGGGCCGTGCGTGCGCACCAATCAGCTGGATTTCGACGAAGAGGTGGTGTTCAAGGCCCAGCAGTACCTGTTCGATCACATCCGCGAGGATGGCGACCAGCCGTTCTGCCTCACCGTGTCGATGACCCACCCGCACGACCCCTACACGATTCCCAAGGCATTCTGGGATTTGTATGACGACGCCGATATCCCGTTGCCTACAGCCTTGAACCAGGACGAACTCGATCCGCACTCGCAACGGCTGCTCAAGGTTTACGACCTGTGGGACAAGCCACTGCCTGTGGATAAAATCCGCGATGCGCGTCGGGCCTACTTTGGCGCTTGCAGTTATATCGACGCCAACGTCGGCAAATTGCTGCGAACCCTTGAGGAAACCGGACTTATCGACGACACCATCATCGTCTTCTCCGGTGACCACGGCGACATGCTCGGTGAGAAAGGCCTCTGGTACAAAATGCACTGGTTCGAGATGGCTGCGCGGGTCCCGCTGCTGATCAGCGCACCGGGACAATTCAAGGCGGGCCGGGTCAGCGCCGCCGTTTCCACCGCCGACCTGCTGCCGACTTTCGTTGACCTGGCCGGTGGCACGCTCGAACCGGGCTTGCCCCTGGACGGCCGTTCGTTGCTGCCGCATCTGCAAGGGCAGGGCGGGCACGACGAGGTGTTCGGCGAGTACATGGCCGAAGGCACCGTCAGCCCGTTGATGATGATTCGCCGGGGCGCCTATAAATTTATCTACAGCGAAAGCGACCCATGCCTACTCTTCGATGTGGATAACGACCCGCGCGAAGAAGAGGAACTGAGCCAATCGGCGCAACATCGTCAGCTGTTCGAAGAGTTCCTCGCTGAAGCGCGGGCCAAATGGGACATTCCAGCGATCCATCGGGATGTCCTGGCAAGCCAGCGCCGACGCCGTTTCGTCGCCGACGCTTTAACCATCGGCAAGCTGAAGAGCTGGGATCACCAGCCGCTGGTCGATGCCAGTCAGCAGTACATGCGCAACCACATCGATCTTGATGACCTGGAGCGCAAGGCCCGTTATCCACAACCCTGCCAAAACCAATAATGTTAAGGGGAAGTCCATGCGCAAGTTATCCACAGCTGTGACCGTCGGCCTGATTGCGTTGAGCAGCGCTTCGGCCTTCGCCGAACAGGGCTGCGAAACCGTGAAAATGGCCGATCCGGGCTGGAGCGACATCGCCGCGACCAATGCCATCACCGGTTTTCTGCTGGACGGCATGGGCTACAAGGCCAAGGTCGACACCCTTGCGGTGCCGATCACCTTTGGCGGATTGAAGGATGGTCAGGTTGACGTGTTTCTCGGCAACTGGATGCCAGCGCAGCAGGGCTTCTACGACAAGTTCGTCGCCCCCGGGGACGTGACGCAGTTGGCGAAAAATCTGGAAGGCACGGAATTCACCCTCGCCGTTCCTGACTATGTCTGGGAGGCAGGTGTGCATGACTTTGCTGACCTGAACAAATTCGCCGACAAGTTCGACAAGAAAATCTACGGCATCGGTTCGGGGGCGCCGGCGAACATTTCGTTGCAGGAAATCATCAAGAAGAACGACTTCAACATGGGTCAGTGGAAGCTGATCGAATCCAGCGAGCAGGCGATGCTCGCCGAAGTGTCGCGAGCGGTGAAGAAACAGAAATTCGTCACCTTCCTCGGCTGGACCCCGCACCCGATGAACGTGCAGCTGAAAATGCGCTATCTGAAGGGCGGCGAAAAATACTTCGGCGACACCGGCAACGTCTTCACCCTGACCCGCAAGGGCTACGCCGAGGCCTGCCCGAATGTGGGCAAGTTGCTGACCAATCTGGCATTCACCCAGGACATGGAGAACAGCATCATGGCCGAGGTGGTGAACAGGAAAGTCAGCAATGCCGAAGCGGCAAAGGCGTGGATCAAGGCGAACCCCGCGGTGCTGGACAAGTGGCTGGATGGCGTGAAGACCGTGGATGGCAAAGATGCGTTGGCGGCGGTGAAGGCCAAGCTTTGATCTCAGGGTTGCTGGAATAGCGTTCGGCTGGAGATTTTTGCCCCCTCACCCCAGCCCTCTCCCCCAAGGGGGCGAGGGGGAAAGGGGGCCGATCTTCATCGCTGCCAGAATCTGAGTTCGACGCTGTTTTTTCAGGTCGATGTTCCCAGCTCAAACACCGCGGTCAGTTCCCTCTCCCTCCGGGAGAGGGCTAGGGTGAGGGGCTTTTCCACCTGACACCCTGATAACCTTGAACAAAACCCAACCGCGAGGACCCATGGCCTTTCCCAGCAGTCATTCCCTATTCCCGTTCCTGACCTGGCTGCCACGACAGACCCGCGCCAGCGTCGGGCGGGACCTGATTGTCGGCCTCAGCGGTGCGATTCTCGCGTTACCCCAGTCGATCGCCTACGCACTGATCGCTGGTCTGCCGCCGGAATACGGCCTGTACGCGGCGATCCTTCCGGTGTTGATCGCCTGCCTGTGGGGTT
Source organism: Pseudomonas sp. NDM (assembly GCF_003105095.1). Lineage (NCBI taxonomy): Bacteria > Pseudomonadati > Pseudomonadota > Gammaproteobacteria > Pseudomonadales > Pseudomonadaceae > Pseudomonas > Pseudomonas sp. NDM. Next base: position 19,733 of record NZ_QETJ01000090.1, read on the forward strand.
CCTCATGGCACCTGATCTGCGGTCCGACGGCGGCAATTTCGATTGTCCTGTACGCCAGCGTCAGCCCGCTCGCTGTGCCGACGTCTGAGGACTACATCACCCTGATTCTGCTGCTGACGTTCCTCGCCGGGATTTTCCAGTGGCTGCTCGGTCTGCTGCGCTTCGGCGCGCTGGTGAATTTCGTTTCGCATTCGGTGGTGCTCGGCTTCACCCTCGGTGCCGCCGTGGTGATCGCCATCGGGCAATTGCCCAATCTGTTGGGGCTGGAATTGCCGGCCAACACCACGGCGCTCGCCAGCCTGATGGACCTGTTGCGGCATCTGGGGGCTGTGGATAAACCGTCGCTGATGCTAGGCGTCGCAACGGTGATCGTCGGCGTAATACTGAAAAAACTCCTGCCGCGCTGGCCGACGCTGTTGATCACGCTGGTGCTGGCCAGCCTGCTGGTGTGGCTGTGGCCGGCGATGTTCGGCCATGTGCATCTGGTCAGCGCTTTCGTCGGGCGCTTGCCGCCGTTCAGCACTTTGCCCCTGGATCTTGAAGTGATCCTGCGCCTGCTGCCGAGCGCCGTGGCGGTAGGCATGCTCGGGCTGGTGACCAGTCTGTCGATCGCCCGTTCGATTTCGGCGCGCTCGCAGCAGTTGCTCGACGCCAATCAGGAAGTCCGCGCACAGGGCTTGTCGAACATTGTCGGTGCGTTCTTATCCGGGTCGCTCTCAGCCGGATCGTTTACCCGTTCGGGCCTGAGCTACGAGGCGGGCGCCTGCTCGCCGCTGGCCGGGGTGTTCTCGGCGATCTGGGTGGCGTTGTTCGCAGTGTTCGGCGCGGGGCTGATCGCGCACATTCCGATCCCGGCCATGGCCGGCAGCATCCTGTTGATCGCCTGGGGCCTGATCGATCACCGCGGCATCCGCGCCTTGCTGCGAGTCAGCCGCGCCGAGTTCGTGGTGATGGCTTTGACTTGCCTTGCGACCTTGCTGCTGGAATTGCAGACGGCGATCTACGCCGGGGTGCTGGCGTCGCTGTTCTTCTACCTCAAGCGCACCTCGCAACCACGGGTGCAGCATTGGCGCGACGGTGACGACGATGTGCTGCGGGTGGGCGGTTCGATCTTTTTCGGCGCCAGCCATTATCTGCAAGTGCGCCTGCAACGCTTGCACGGCGCGCGAGTGGTGATCGAGGCGCAGCAGATCAACTTCATCGATTACTCGGGGGTGGAGATGCTGCATCAGGAAGCGCGGCGCCTGCTGGGCCAGGGGCGCAGCCTGACCTTGCGCCGGGCACGGCCGCCGGTGGTGGAGGAGTTGAGGAAGCTGGAAGGGGCGCAGAAGTGTCCGATCCGGTTTGAAGACTGAACACCGCATGCCCCCTGTAGGAGTGAGCCTGCTCGCGATTGCGGTGTGTCAGTTGAAACTTTGTGCCTGACAC
>NZ_QETJ01000091.1:0-19536 GCF_003105095.1 Pseudomonas sp. NDM
CCTGACACACCGCTTTCGCGAGCAGGCTCGCTCCCACAGGTAATTTGATTCATCCTTTATCGCATTACATATGAAAAGCCCGGCGCTCATTACTAAGCGCCGGGCTTTTTCATATCAGGATCAATCAGGCATCCAGCTCGGCCCAACGCTCCACCAACGCATCCAGCTCGGCCTGCAGTTGCTCCAGCGAAGCTATCACCTTGGCCGTTTCCGCCGGCGGACGCTGATAGAAACCGGCTTCAGCCATTTCCGCCTCAACCGCCGCAATCTGCTGTTCCTTGGCGTCGATGTCGCCCGGCAAGGCTTCCAGCTCACGCTGGAGCTTGTAGCTCAGCTTCTTCTTGGCAGCCGGTGCAGCAGCGGCTGGCGCAGCAACCACAGCAGGTTCAGCGGTAACCACTGCCGAGTTGAGATCCGCCTTGCCCGACTTGCTTTCAGTCACGCCCAGCAGGCGCGGCGAACCGCCTTGACGGATCCAGTCCTGGTAGCCGCCGACATATTCTCGAACCTTGCCTTCACCTTCGAAAACCAGAGTGCTGGTCACCACGTTGTCGAGGAATGCCCGGTCGTGGCTGACCATCAGCACGGTGCCGTTGAAGGTCAGCAGCACTTCTTCGAGCAGTTCAAGGGTTTCCACATCGAGGTCGTTGGTTGGTTCGTCGAGTACCAGCAGGTTGGCCGGTTTGCTGAACAGCTTCGCCAGCAACAGACGCGCTCGCTCACCACCCGACAACGCCTTGACCGGCGTGCGCGCACGCTGCGGGCTGAACAGGAAGTCGCCGAGGTAACTCAGCACGTGGCGGCTCTGCCCGTCAATGTCGATGAAGTCGCGACCTTCGGCGACGTTGTCGATCACGGTTTTTTCCAGATCCAGCTGATGGCGCAACTGGTCGAAGTAGGCCACGTCGATGCGCGTGCCCTCTTCGACTTTGCCGCTGGTGGGTTGCAGACCGCTGAGCATCAGCTTCAGCAGTGTGGTCTTGCCGGTACCGTTGGCGCCGAGCAGACCGATACGGTCGCCGCGCTGCAGGACCATGGAGAAGTCCTTGATCAGGAACGGCCCGCCCGGATGCGCGAAGCTCACGTTCTCGAGCACCATCACCTGCTTGCCGGACTTGTCGGCGGTTTCCAGCTGAATGTTGGCTTTGCCGGTACGCTCGCGACGCTCACTGCGCTCGACGCGCAGGGCTTTCAGCGCACGCACGCGGCCTTCGTTACGGGTACGCCGGGCCTTGATGCCCTGACGGATCCACACTTCTTCCTGAGCCAGACGCTTGTCGAACAGCGCGTTGGCGGTTTCTTCAGCGGCCAGCGCCGCCTCTTTGTGCACGAGGAAACTGGCGTAGTCGCCGTTCCAGTCGATCAGGCCGCCGCGATCCAGTTCGAGAATGCGCGTGGCGAGGTTTTGCAGGAAGGAACGGTCGTGCGTGATGAACAGCACGGCACCCTGGAAATCCTTCAGTGCCTCTTCGAGCCAGGCGATCGCGCCGATGTCCAGGTGGTTGGTCGGTTCGTCGAGCAGCAGCAGGTCCGGCTCGGACACCAAGGCCTGCGCAAGCAGCACCCGACGACGCCAGCCGCCGGACAACTCGGCGAGGGTCTTGTCGGCCGGCAGTTGCAGGCGGCTCAGGGTGCTGTCGACCAGGGTCTGCAAGCGCCAGCCGTCACGGGCTTCGAGGTCGTGCTGGACGTGCATCAGCTTGTCCAGGTCGGCGTCGGTGACGATGTTCTGGCTCAAGTGATGATATTCGGCGAGCAACGCGCCGACGCCGTCGAGGCCTTCAGCCACCACATCGAATACCGTCCGGTCGTCGGCCACCGGCAATTCTTGCGGCAATTCGCCGATTTTCAGACCGGGGGCACGCCAAACCGAGCCGTCATCGGGCTTCTGATCGCCCTTGACCAGTTTCATCATGCTGGATTTGCCAGTGCCGTTGCGGCCGATGATGCACACCCGCTCTCCACGGGCGATCTGCCAGGATACCTTGTCCAACAACGGCATAGCGCCGAACGCAAGGGACACATCGCTGAATTTGAGCAGGGTCATGAGCTTCTCCAAAAACCGGGGGCGCATTCTACCCGACTTGGGGCTTCAGCAGGCCGGCAATTTGTCGGTCGAAGCACTCTGCACAACATTTGTTGCGAACTTGTGCAGCGAGGCTCGCAAAGCTTTCGCCGCTTGCTGGCAAAAGGCTAAGCTACAGGCAATTCAGTGCGGATTTCGGTCAGCACTTGTCATGATTTCTCTGCCCGGATGTCTCATGCGCAGTCGCCTTCTCAGTGTTTTGTCCTGCTTGTTACTCACCGCCGCTGCCGCTCAATCCGTCCAGGCGGTGGACCTTTCCACCCAACGCCAGTATTACGATGAAGCCAAACGCGCCCTTGCCAAGGGTGATACCGGCCCGTATTTCCGCTACAGCCAGGCGCTAGCCGATTATCCGTTGGAACCGTACCTGGCCTACGACGAACTGACAGCGCGCCTGAAGACGGCGAGCAATGCGGAGATCGAGAAATTCCTCGCCGAACACGGCGACCTGCCGCAAGCCAACTGGATGAAACTGCGCTGGTTGCGCTGGCTCGCGGACCGCGGCGACTGGGCGACCTTCGTCAAGTACTACGATCCGAAGCTGAATTTCACCGAGCTCGACTGCCTCAATGCGCAGTACCAGATCAGCCACGACAAGAAAGCCGAAGGCTATGCCAGCGCGGAAAAGCTCTGGCTCACCGGAAAGTCGCAACCGGCCGCCTGTGATGCCTTGTTCGGCATCTGGGCTGCCGACGGCCAGCTCACCGAGCAGAAACGCTGGGAGCGCACCAAGCTCGCCGCGCAAGCACGCAATTATCCGCTGGCCAACAGTCTGATCAACGGCCTGACCACCCTCGCCCCGCGCGGTCGTTTGCTGGTCGACGTGGCGCAGAAACCCGAACTGCTCAATCAGCCGTCGCGCTTCGCCCCGGCCGACGAGCCGATGTCCGACGTGGTCAGCCTCGGCCTGCGTCGCCTCGCCAGGCAGGACCCGGACAAGGCCATGGCCTTGCTCGACGGTTACGCCAGCAGCATGCATTTTTCTCGTGATGAAAAAGTCGCGATCGCCCGTGAGATCGGCCTGACCCTGGCCCGCCGTTTCGACAGCCGCGCATTGGACGTAATGACCAAATACGATCCCGAGCTGCGCGACAACACCGTCTCGGAATGGCGCCTGCGCCTGCTGCTGCGTCTGGCACGCTGGAACGATGCCTACGAACTGACCAAACGCCTGCCGCAAGATCTGGCTACCACCAACCGTTGGCGCTACTGGCAGGCGCGCAGCCTGGAACTGGCCCAGCCGCAGAACCCGCAAGCGCTGACCCTGTACAAGAATCTGGCGCGGGAACGGGACTTCTATGGCTTCCTCGCCGCAGACCGCTCGCAGTCGCCTTACTCGCTGAACAACAAGCCACTGGTGCTCAGCCAGGCGCTGATCAATAAAGTGCGTAACACCCCGGGCGTACGCCGCGCGCTGGAGTTTCATGCACGCGGCCAGATCGTTGACGGGCGTCGCGAGTGGTATCACGTCAGCCGTCATTTCAACCGCGATGAAATGGTCGCCCAGGCCAAACTGGCCTACGACCTGAAGTGGTACTTCCCGGCGATTCGCACCATCAGTCAGGCACAGTACTGGGACGATCTGGACATCCGCTTCCCGATGGCTCACCGCGATACCCTCGTGCGCGAAGCCAAGGTGCGTGGGCTGCATTCGAGCTGGGTGTTCGCTATCACCCGGCAGGAAAGCGCCTTCATGGACGATGCACGCTCCGGCGTCGGCGCCAGCGGTCTGATGCAATTGATGCCCGGCACCGCCAAGGAGACCGCGCGCAAGTTCAGCATTCCACTGGCCTCGCCCCAGCAAGTGCTCGATCCAGACAAGAACATCCAGCTCGGCGCGGCCTACCTCAGCCAGGTACACAGCCAGTTCAACGGCAACCGCGTGCTCGCCTCCGCCGCTTACAACGCCGGCCCCGGCCGCGTGCGTCAGTGGCTGCGCGGCGCCGATCACCTGAGCTTCGACGTCTGGGTGGAAAGCATCCCGTTCGACGAAACCCGGCAATACGTGCAGAACGTGCTGTCGTACTCGGTGATCTACGGTCAAAAGCTCAACTCGCCGCAACCGCTGGTGGATTGGCATGAGCGGTACTTTGATGATCAATAACCGGTAATCCCGGTCAGGCGGGAGTTGCCGAAGGCTGCGATCTTTTGATCTGGCTTTTCAAAAAATGCCCGCACGCGATGCGGGCATTTTTTTTGCTGCAGATCTATCTTTTCGCCAGCCCAATCTTGAGCCTGCCCGTTTCGGTGAGCAAATACTTCTGAACTGGACTGTTCGGGCTTTGAGGATCCGACATCTTTACAAATCCCGCTACCAGCGCGGGTTTAAGGTAGTTGGATCGAAACGTTGCTTTATGTCTAAGGCCCAACTCGCCCATTAGCTCGCTGGTTTTCAGCGCTCGGTTTTCCAACGTTAGCAACAGCCTCTTTACTGGGTCGGTTACTAGGTCGTTTACTGGGTCGGTCACAGACTCGCTTTCGACGGCTTCGCGCAGTGCAAGGCTCAACGCCTGCAGCATGTATTCAACAAACGGCGTCGATTCTGCCGTCCGGTCCGCTGTCGAGAGCGCAGCGTAATAGGCGTCCTGTTGATCTCGGATAACCGCCTCAACTGGCAGGTAGGCAAGCACCGGTCGCCACTGACTGAGAATCAGCGTTTGCCAGAGACGCCCCATCCTCCCATTTCCATCCGCGAAAGGATGAATAAACTCGAATTCGTAATGGAAGACACAACTGATGATCAACGGATGCCAATCAGATGAGCCAAGCCATGCCAAGAGGTCATCGACCAGATCCGCAATCCGGCTCGGGGGCGGCGCCATGTGCACCAACTGATCACCTCGATAGATGCCAACGCCTGTACGGCGAAGTTGCCCGCATTCTTCGATCAAACCTTTCATCAATAGCTCGTGGGCCCGCAAAAGATCAGCCTTGCTGGCCGGATTCCAAGCGGCCAACAACTCATAAGCCGCGAAAGCGTTGTGGACCTCCTGTATCTCTTTGGGCAGCCCCAGGACTCTGCGTCCGGCAATGACCGCGGTGACCTGCTCAACGCTCAGTGTATTGTTTTCGATAGCCAGCGACGCCTGAATCGTGCGGATTCGATTGCTTCGACGGAGCTGAGGCGTCTGCCTGCTGTCGTCTACAGCCAAGAGCTGACCTATCTGTTCGCTGATGTCAGCGATCAAGGTAATCATTCGTGCAGTCAGGGTCAGCGGCGGCTGATAACGACTCATATCCTCATCCCAGCAATCATGCAGTTCGTCATGATGCCCGATGTAGGCGCGATGTATCAGTCCCGTTTGCTCGTCTCATCGCCATCATTGAACTGCAACGCCGCCAGGCGCGCGTACAGCGGGTTGCTGGCGATCAATTCCTGGTGCGTCCCCACCGCGACCAGCTTGCCTTGGTCCATCACTGCAATTCGATCAGCGTTCTTCACGGTGGCCAGCCGGTGGGCGATGACCAGGGTCGTGCGGTTTTCCATCAGCGTTGGCAAGGCTTGCTGGATCAGATGCTCGCTCTGTGCGTCGAGGGCGCTGGTGGCTTCGTCCAGCAGCAGGATCGGCGCGTCCACCAGCAGGGCGCGAGCAATGGCCAGGCGCTGGCGCTGACCGCCTGACAGCCCGAGGCCGCCATCGCCCAGATGAGTCTGATAACCATCAGGCATTTGCTCGATGAAATCGTGGGCGTGGGCGATTCGCGCAGCTTCCTTGACCTGCTCCAGCGTGGCGGTTGGGCAGCCGTAGCGAATGTTCTCCTCCACACTGCCGAAGAACAGCGCAGGGGTTTGCGAGACCAGTGCGAAACAGCGGCGCAGATCCAGCGGATCGAGGCTGGTGAGCGGCACGCCATCCAGCAGAATCTGGCCCTCGCGCGGATCGTAGAAGCGCAGCAACAGGTCGTAGACCGTGGACTTGCCCGCGCCGGACGGTCCCACCAACGCCAGGGTTTCACCCGCCCTGACCGTCAGATTCAAACCATCGACTGCGTAGCTTTCTGGACGCGACGGGTAGGAAAAGCGCACATCGCGCAACTCCAGCTCACCTTTGACTCGGGCTGGCAAAGTGACCAGTCCGGTCAGCGGTGGCTGGATGATGTTTTCCGAACGCAGCAGTTCCGCAATGCGCTCAGCGGCGCCTGCAGCGCGTTGCAGCTCGCCGATGACTTCACTCAATGTGCCGAATGCGCTGCCAACAATCAGGCTGTAAAACACGAACGCCGCCAGCTCCCCGGCCGAGATGCGCCCGGCCATGACGTCCATGCCGCCGACCCACAACATCACTGCCACCGCGCCCAGCACCAGCACGATCACCAGAGTGATCAACCACGCCCGCTGGAAAATCCGTTTTCGCGCAGTTTCGAACGCCTGCTCGACGGTCGAGGCGAAACGCTGCTCGTCCTGCACTTGGTGGTTGTAGGCCTGCACGGTTTTGATCTGGCCAAGGGTTTCCGACACGTAGCTGCCGATATCGGCGATGCGGTCCTGGCTCTGGCGCGACAGATTGCGCACGCGGCGGCCGAAAATCAGGATCGGCGCGATCACCAGCGGCAGCGCAATCACGACAATGCTGGTGAGTTTGGGGTTGGTAATGAACAGCAACACCACACCGCCGATCACCATCAGCAAATTGCGCAGGAACAGCGAGAGCGACGAGCCGATTACCGATTGCAGCAGCGTGGTGTCGGCGGTCAGGCGCGACTGGATTTCCGAGCTGCGGTTGTCCTCATAAAAGCCCGGATGCAGATACACCAGATGGTTGAAAACCTGGCGACGAATGTCGGCGACCACCCGCTCGCCGATCCACGACACCAGATAGAAACGGGCGAAAGTGCCCAGCGCCAGCCCGAGCACCAGCAGCATGAAAATGCCGATGGACTGATTGAGCAGATGCGGCGATCGGGTCATGAAGCCCTGATCCACCAACAACTTGATGCCCTGCCCCATCGACAAGGTGATGCCGGCCGTGACGATCAGCGCGAGTAACGCGCCGAAGGCATGCCAGCGATATGGAAGGAGAAAATGACTGGTCAGGCGCAGGGCGCGCCGGTGTCGGGAAGAAAGCATGGAGATCATGGAGTTCACGTCTGCGCAAATGGATCGGGCCAGCCTACAGACTCAGATGGGGTGGAACTCTGTAAATCACAATGAGTCAGGTTAAATATGCCCGGGATGTCCGGATGCTAGAAACGATTGGTCTAAGGTTGCGGTTGAGACGAGCGGTCATTTCTGTTTGAGTAGAGATGCCGCCCGCCGACAGACCGCAGGGAGTTGTCACAGCCTGGTCACGTGGCGGTTTTAACTTAGGCACACAACCTGATGAGGAGACAGGCCATGTCCTTGCAACACAGCAGCGAAGACAAGATTGAAGTGATCCGCACCCAACCCGACCAGTCTCTGGGTTGCTCGATTATCGATGAACAGGGCCGCGAAGTACCGATCACTGAAAACATGATCCAGGACGCTTGCCGCGAACTGGAGAAGCGATTGGTCAAGCCTGCCGAACAAGAGTGATATAGCCACCGTCTTCCTGACCCGGCCCTGATTGGCCGGGTTTTTTCTGTCTGCAATTCAGGATCGGGGGTGCCGCTTTCGCGAGCAGGTTCGCTCCCACACAAATCGGATGTTCAGTGAAGATCCCCTGTGGGAGCGAGCCTGCTCGCGAATGAGCCGCTTCGGTTTCTAGACAGCCACAGCCCCCAGCGCCTCGACAATCTGCCGCAACGCCGGCGCATCCCCTTCAATCCGCACCTTCAGCCCTTCGATCTCGCGCCGCACCGGGTATTGCTTGCGCAACACATCAAACGCCGCACGCTGTTCAGCGACATTTCCCACCAGACTGCGGCGGAAATCCGCATCATCGCGGCGCGGGTCGTACACGCCACGGCACAACATCGCCAGCGCCCACGCCGGGTCACTGCCGCCGTGCAGGGAAACTTCCGACAGCCACGCTGCCGGCAAAAGATCACTGAGCTGGATATCTGCGGGCTGCCCGATGAACGCGCAGTAAGCCTGATAGATTTGCGCAGTCCCGCGTTGCTTGCCATCGAGGCTGTAACCGGCAATATGTGGCGTGGCCAATACACAGAGTTCGGCCAGCGCAACATCGACTTCAGGCTCCTTTTCCCAGACATCGAGCACTGCCTGCAAGTCTTCGCGCTCGAGCAGCACCTCACGCAGCGCTGCGTTGTCCACCACAGGGCCGCGCGCCGCGTTGATCAGCCACGCACCCTGCTTGAGTTGCCGCAGACGCTGTTGATCGAACAGATGCCACGTTGCATCGTCGCCGCTACGGGTCAGTGGCGTATGCAGACTGATCACGTCGCACTGCTGGATGATCTGCTCGAGGCTGACATATTCGCCGCCATCGGCAGCCTGACGCGGCGGATCGCACACCTTGACGTTCCAGCCCAAGCCCTTCAGCACCTTGATCAAGCGACCACCGACTTCACCGGCGCCAACGACGCCGTAGGTACGCTGACTCAGATCAACGCCTTCGATTTCGGCCAGTGTCATCAGACTGCCCAGTACGTAATCGACCACACCCCGAGCGTTGCATCCCGGCGCGCTCGACCAGGTAATCCCGGCCTCGTTGAAGTAATCGAGATCCAAGTGGTCGGTGCCGATGGTGCAGGTGCCGACAAAGCGCACCTTGCTGCCCTCAAGCAGCGCGCGGTTGACGTTGGTCACCGAACGCACCAGCAACACATCGGCATGCTCGACCGTCGCACGGTCAATGGAGCGGCCCGGGACCCGGCGGATTTCACCGAAACCGGCAAAAAAGGCGTCGAGCAGCGGGATATTTTCATCGGCAACAATCAGCATGGCGGGCTCCTTGGGCGGATCGGCAGTTTAGGTGCAGACGCGTCGATCAGCCAGCAGGCTTTGCGTTTACAAATACGCAACAGAGGATTTTTCCTGACCGGGGCGTCAGCGGCGTAGAATGCCCCGCCTCGCGCATCACTACTTTCTGGACGCTTTGCCTGTGAACCCTGTAACTGACCAACCTGTCGCCGTCTCCCTGACCCGCCCTGCGCGGATTCGCCTGGAGTTGAAAAACCTGCTCGCCCTGGCCCTGCCGATCATCATCGCGCAACTGGCGACCACGGCCATGGGCTTCGTCGATGCGGTGATGGCCGGGCGCGTCGGGCCTAAGGATCTGGCGGCGGTGGCGTTGGGCAACTCGATCTGGGTGCCGGTGTTTCTGTTGATGACCGGCACTCTGCTCGCCACCACGCCGAAAGTGGCGCAACGTTTCGGCGCCGGCAAGCACAGCGAGATCGGCCCGATCGTGCGTCAGGCGCTGTGGCTGGCATTGGTGGTGGGACTGATCGCCACCTCGATGCTGGTCGCCGCTGAACCGGTGTTGCACCTGATGAAGGTCGACCCAGAGCTGATCGGCCCGTGCATGCAATACCTGCACGGCATCGCCAGCGGCTTGCCGGCGGTGGCCTTCTATCACGTGTTGCGTTGCACCAGTGACGGCATTGGCCGCACCCGCCCGGCCATGGTGTTGGGCCTGTGCGGTCTGGCGCTGAACATCCCGCTGAACTACATCTTCATCTATGGTCACTTCGGCGTGCCGGCCATGGGCGGCGTCGGCTGCGGCTGGGCCACGGCAATCGTGATGTGGATGATGGCGCTGGGTCTGGCCGGTTACGAACGCTGGGCGCCGGCCTATCGTTCGAGCGAGCTGTTCAGCCGCTTCGACTGGCCGCAGTGGACGGTAATCAAGCGTCTGCTGTCGATTGGTTTGCCGATCGGCATCGCGGTGTTTGCCGAATCGAGCATCTTCGCGGTGATCGCGCTGCTCATCGGCAGCCTCGGCGCGACGGTGGTGGCCGGGCATCAGATTGCACTGAACGTCAGCTCGCTGGTGTTCATGATTCCGTATTCGCTGGGCATGGCGGTCACCGTGCGTGTCGGACAGGCATTGGGCCGCGAAGAACCGCGGGAGGCGCGTTTTGCCGCCGGAGTCGGCATGGGCACCGCCCTGGCCTACGCCTGCCTGTCGGCGAGTCTGATGCTGTTGCTGCGCGAGCCAATTGCAGCGATCTATACCGCCGATCCGACGGTGATTCACATCGCGGCGATGCTGATCGTGTATTCGGCGCTGTTCCAGTTTTCCGATGCGATCCAGGTGACTGCTGCCGGCGCGTTGCGTGGTTATCAGGACACTCGCGTGACGATGATCCTGACCCTGTTCGCTTACTGGGGGATTGGTTTGCCGGTCGGTTACGCGTTGGGCCTGACCGACTGGCTCGGCGCGCCACGTGGCCCGAGCGGCCTGTGGCAGGGGTTGATCGTCGGTCTGAGCTGCGCAGCGCTGATGCTCTCGATCCGTCTGACGCGCAGTGCACGCAAGCGGATTCGAATCAGTCGTTCGGCGGGTTGATCACCCATAAAAAAAGACCTGCATTAGCAGGTCTTTTTTTGCCCTGAGTCAGGACTTCTTGCGAATCCAGTACAGATAGGTGCCGGCCTCTTCGTGCTGGCTGACCAGCTCATGGTCAAGAAACACGCAGAACTTGGGGATATCGCGCTTGGTCGAGGGATCGGTGGCGATCACCTTGAGCAAGCCGCCGGGCAGCAGATCGCGGATGTGCTGATGCAACATCATTACCGGTTCCGGGCAATTCAGACCGGTGGCGTCGAGGGTGCCGTCGACTGGGGTGTTGATCATTTCGCTCATGGTTTACTCCAGAAACTGGCCGGCATTGTCGCGCATTGCCGGATATCGTCCAACCCATGTGGGAGCGAGCCTGCTTGCGAATACGCCGTTTCATCCAACATTGGTGTCGGCTGATAAAACGCTTTCGCAAGCAAGCTCGCTCCCACAAGGGTTTGCGCTGCTTCAGCGGGACTTGGCTTTTTTGCTGTCGTGTCGACGCAGGTGGCAGGTCACTTCTTCGCGATCGTGATACAGCTGCTTGCAGCCGATATCAACCTTGATCCCGCGCGCCTTGAAACCATCGGCAATACGCTCCAGCAGACGCTTCACTTCGGCATAACGCTGTTTCATCGGCAGCTTCAGGTTGACCACCGCCTCGCGGCAATGTCCCTCGCCGATCCATTCTTCCAGCATCGCGGCATTGCGCGCCGGTTTCTCGACGATATCGCAGACCATCCAGTCAACTGGCTGTTTCGGCTTGAAGGTAAAACCATCCGCCATCAGATGCTGGACCAGCCCGGTTTCCATCAGGCTTTCAGCCATCGGGCCGTTGTCGATGGCGGTGACCAGCATGCCACGGTTGACCAGTTGCCAGGTCCAGCCGCCCGGCGCGGCACCGAGGTCGACGCCGGTCATGTCACTGTGCAGGCGATCTTCCCACTGATCACGCGGAATGAAGTGGTGCCACGCCTCTTCCAGCTTCAAGGTGGAACGACTGGGCGCTTCGCGGGGAAACTTCAGGCGCGGAATGCCCATCGGCCACATTGCCGAGTTACCGGCGTCGGCCATGCCAAGAAACACCTCGCGACCGCTTTTGAAGGTCAGCAACAGACGCGGCTTGCTGGCGTCTTCCACCAGTTTTCCGGCGGCGGTCAGTGCCTTGCGCAGCGGGCCTTCGAACTTCTTGCAAAAGTTCGACAGCTCCTTGCCGTCGTTGGTATCGACCACTTCCAGCCACAGACTGCCACACACCGGGAAATCGGCCATGTGCGCAAGGATCACGCTGATCCGGTCGTTTTCCGGCAGATCGATGAACAAGCCCCGCGCCCACTGCCGCGGGAAGATCAGTTCGGCGAAACGCTGACCGCGCATCAGGCGTTCGGCGCCGTCGGCTTCGGTGCAGACAAACTCGGCGCAGGCCGCGGCCGTTTTGGCTTTGGCGTAGCCGGCGACGTTGAGACGGGCGGCGAGGTCGGAAATTTCCGAACAGACTTCGCCTTCGAAGCCGGGCCGGCAATGCATGAATAGGGTGTTCATTCTTACTCCTGGGCAGCGCTCGATGATTCGGCCGCTGCGCGATGCTCAAGCCTTGCGTTGCCGCAATGCCTGTCACGAAAACCGGCGCATGATAGCCGAAGTCGGAACCTTGGTTCCGCCCATAGAGTCCAGTTATTAGCCAGCTACTCAAAACAGAGCTAGGTTTAATGCTCTGCCCGTCCCCTCAGTCCGTAGCCGTGCGGACTCAAAGGAGTGATCGTAATGCCGTCCCTCGATAGTCTGAAATCACTGAAAACCCTGCAAATCGACGCCACGACCTACCATTATTTCAGCCTGCCGGAAGCCGCCAAAAGCCTGGGCGACCTCGACAGGCTGCCGATGTCGTTAAAGGTACTGCTGGAAAACCTGCTGCGCTGGGAAGACGAAAAAACCGTGACCGGTGCCGACCTCAAGGCCCTTGCTGCCTGGCTCAAGGAGCGCCGCTCCGATCGGGAAATCCAGTACCGCCCGGCGCGCGTATTGATGCAGGATTTTACCGGTGTCCCCGCCGTGGTCGACCTCGCCGCCATGCGTGCGGCGATGGCCAAGGCTGGCGGTGATCCTCAACGGATCAATCCGTTATCACCGGTGGATCTGGTAATCGACCACTCGGTGATGGTCGACAAGTTTGGCAGCGCCAGTGCGTTTGAACAGAACGTCGACATCGAAATGCAACGCAACGGCGAACGCTATGCGTTTCTGCGCTGGGGCCAGAGTGCGTTCGATAACTTCAGCGTGGTACCGCCGGGCACCGGCATCTGCCACCAGGTCAACCTCGAGTACCTCGGTCGCACCGTGTGGACCAAAGAAGAGGACGGCCGCACCTACGCTTTCCCCGACACGCTGGTCGGGACCGACTCCCACACCACCATGATCAACGGCCTCGGCGTACTCGGCTGGGGCGTCGGCGGGATCGAAGCGGAAGCGGCGATGCTTGGGCAACCGGTGTCAATGCTGATTCCGGAAGTGATCGGCTTCAAACTCACCGGCAAGCTCAAGGAAGGCATCACCGCGACCGACCTGGTGCTGACCGTGACGCAGATGCTGCGCAAGAAAGGCGTGGTCGGCAAATTCGTCGAGTTCTATGGCGACGGCCTCGCCGACCTGCCACTGGCCGACCGCGCGACCATCGCTAACATGGCTCCCGAGTACGGGGCGACATGCGGCTTCTTCCCGGTGGACGATGTCACCCTGGAATACCTGCGCCTGTCCGGCCGGCCAGCGGAAGTGGTGAAACTGGTCGAGGCTTACACCAAGGCTCAAGGTCTGTGGCGTCTTCCGGGTCAGGAGCCGGTGTTCACTGACAGCCTGGCGCTGGACATGGGCAGCGTCGAAGCCAGTCTGGCCGGACCTAAGCGCCCGCAGGATCGCGTCTCGCTGCCGAACGTTGCGCAGGCCTTCAGTGACTTTGTCGACCTGCAATTCAAACCCACCAGCAAAGAAGAAGGACGCCTGGAAAGCGAGGGCGGTGGCGGCGTCGCCGTGGGCAATGCCGATCTGGTGGGCGAAGCGGATTATGAATACGAGGGCAAAACCTATCGCCTGAAAAACGGCGCCGTGGTCATCGCCGCGATCACCTCCTGCACCAACACTTCCAACCCGAGCGTGATGATGGCGGCCGGGTTGCTGGCGAAAAAAGCAGTGGAAAAAGGCCTGACGCGCAAACCGTGGGTCAAAAGCTCGCTGGCTCCCGGGTCGAAAGTCGTCACCGACTACTACAAGGCTGCCGGGCTGACCCAATACCTTGATCAACTAGGGTTTTCTCTGGTCGGCTATGGCTGCACCACCTGCATCGGCAACTCCGGGCCACTGCCGGAGCCGATCGAAAAAGCCATTCAGAAAGCCGATCTTACGGTCGCGTCGGTCCTGTCCGGCAACCGCAACTTCGAAGGTCGCGTGCATCCGCTGGTGAAAACCAATTGGCTGGCCTCGCCACCGCTGGTCGTCGCCTATGCATTGGCGGGTAGCGTGCGCACCGATATCAGCAGCGAACCACTGGGTGAGGATCAGCAGGGTAATCCGGTGTATCTGCGCGATATCTGGCCGAGCAGCCGAGAGATCGCCGAGGCGGTGAATCAGGTCAATACGGCGATGTTCCACAAGGAATACGCCGAAGTGTTTGCCGGTGATGAGCAATGGCAAGCCATCGAGGTGCCGCAAGCGGCCACTTACGTGTGGCAGGACGATTCGACCTACATTCAGCATCCGCCTTTCTTCGACGACATTTCCGGCCCCCTGCCGGAGGTCAAAGATGTCAAAGGCGCACGGGTATTGGCCCTGCTCGGTGATTCGGTAACCACAGACCACATCTCCCCCGCCGGCAATATCAAGATCGACAGCCCGGCCGGGCGTTATCTGCAGGAAAAAGGCGTCGAGCCTCGCGACTTCAACTCCTACGGTTCACGTCGCGGCAATCATGAAGTGATGATGCGCGGCACGTTTGCCAACATCCGTATTCGCAACGAGATGCTCGGGGGCGAGGAAGGTGGCAACACCCTCTACATTCCCACCGGGGAAAAAATGGCCATTTATGATGCAGCCATGAAGTACCAGGCTTCGGGCACTCCGCTGGTGGTGATTGCCGGACAGGAATATGGCACAGGGTCAAGCCGTGACTGGGCGGCAAAAGGTACCAATCTGCTGGGGGTCAAGGCGGTCATTGCGGAAAGCTTCGAGCGCATTCACCGCTCAAATCTGGTGGGCATGGGTGTGCTGCCGTTGCAGTTCAAGCTTGACCAGAATCGCAAGAGTCTCAATCTGACTGGCAAGGAAACATTCGAGATTCAGGGGCTGAGCGGTGTCGAGTTGACGCCGCGGATGAATCTGCCTCTGGTGATTACTCGCGAGGACGGGCGTCAGGAGAAGGTCGAGGTCTTGTGCCGGATTGATACGTTGAACGAGGTTGAGTACTTCAAATCCGGGGGGATTCTGCATTATGTGTTGCGGCAGTTGATTGCTTCGTAACGGGTGACATTTGCGTAAGTGCAGAAGGCTGCGACTTTTGAGATTGGGCTTTAAAAGCAAGATCAAAAGATCGCGGCCTTCGGCAGCTCCTACGTGCAGACGAAAAAAAACCCGCCGAAGCGGGTTTTTCCCAAGACCATTATCGACTCCCTGTCGGTAGCGATCCTTGCAAATGGTCGATCATCCATGATCCTGAAACACTCCCTGTGTCTCAGTTGATGTGTGTAGATTACCCAGTGGATCCAATCAGCAATAGTCGTAAAAGCTACCAACGCGTGTAAGACATTCGCCATACAAACACTTCCGAAAACCCTTAGACCTGTCAGGCACTACCGCTTTCACGGGCCTTGGCGCTTTCAGCGAGGAACCGTTCAAGCCTGCTCAATTGTTCCTCCCAGCCGCGACTGTCCATGTAATACGCCTCTTTCTGGCGAACATCGGGGATGTGGGCGAAGCCGGATTCCGAAACCTTGAGCAACGTACCGTCCTCGAAATCCTGCAGCTCGAACTTGACCAGGGTGGTGGGCTCTTGCGAGTAGTCGATCTTCGGGTTGACCGCATACGGATGCCAGCGGAAAGAAAACAACTGCTGCGGCTCGACCCGCTCGATCAGCACGTTCCACAATACGTGTTCATAACCGGGGTACGTGACCTGGCCCTGCGTCCATTCGCCAGCGATGAATCGCCGCCCCTCGAGCGCCACGCCAAACCATTGTCCAAACGCCTCGGCATCGACTAATGCACGCCAGACGTGGGAACGCGACGCCTTGAGCTTGATTTTGCGTTCGAAACTGTTAGGTACTGGTTTCATACGTCACCTCCTGTTCTGAACACTAGGCTTGTATGACCACATGTCCAATGGGAAGTTGTATCGAAGCGCTGCAGCTTTGACTCGTGCAGATACATTCTGCCGTAGTTTGCGCTCTGTAATCAGCGCCGATTGACCTGCTATCTTGCCAGCGAATTCGCAGAAACAAGGACGAACCATGCAGCCCTCTCTAGCCGATCGTTATCGCGGCGCCCTTCTAGGCCTGGCTTGCGGCGACGCGGTCGGCACCACGGTCGAGTTCCAACCGCGAGGATCATTCCGGCCGATGAGTGATATGGTCGGCGGTGGCCCGTTTCAGCTCAAACCGGGGCAATGGACCGATGACACCTCAATGGCGCTGTGTCTGGCCGAGAGCCTGCTGAGCAAAAACGGCTTCGATGCGGCTGATCAGATGGGCCGCTATCTCAATTGGTGGAAATGGGGATACCTGAGTTCTACCGGTGAATGTTTCGACATCGGTATGACCGTGAGCCAGGCGCTGCAACAGTACCAGCGCACCGGGGAGCCTTTTGCCGGCTCGACTGACCCGTTGACTGCTGGCAACGGGTCGCTGATGCGACTGGCCCCCGTCGTGCTGTTTTATTTTCCCGATGTTCGACAGATACAGACCTTCGCTGCCGACAGCTCACGCACAACCCATGCCGCGCCGGAGGCAATCGAGTGCTGCCAATTGCTGGCTGATCTGATCGCAAGAGCCCTTGAGGGTGCAGAGAAAACCCAGCTTCGCCGGGCGCCACTGCTAGCGCTTTCCCAGCCGGGGGTGGCTGCGATCGCACGGGGTGAATACCTCGACAAAGGGGAAACTGAAATCAAGGGCAGCGGCTATAGCGTCCAATCGCTGGAAGCCGCGTTGTGGTGCTTCCACCACACGCAGACCTACGCCGACGCGGTGTTGCAAGCAGCCAATCTCGGTGATGATGCGGATACAACCGCTGCTATCGTGGGTCAGTTGGCAGGTGCTTATTACGGCACTCGGGCGATTCCCGAGCACTGGCTGGAGCGGCTGCATGAACGCGAGGAAATCGCCGCCACTGCGGATCGCCTGCTGGAAGCTTCCAGGTTACGCACTCAACCCTAGCTACACTGTTTGCACTTTTCCATTCGGTACAGCGAGAACCTTATGTCAGTACGACTGCTTCTGGCCTTTGCGCCCTTTGTTTTTTCCCCATTCGTCCACGCCGCCGTTGACTGCGCCAATGCCAGTGATCAAGCGACAATGAATCAGTGTGCGGGGCAAGCCTTTAAAGCGGCAGACAAGGAATTGAATGCGGTTTACCAGCAGATCACCGGCCGCTTGAAAGACAACCCGGACGGCAAGAAGCTGCTGGTGGGCGCGCAGCGGGCATGGATTGGATTCCGCGACTCTGAATGCAAGTTTTCGGCATCAGGAGTGGCGGGCGGGAGTGTTTATCCATTGATTTACAGCGATTGCCTGACGGGCATGACCAAGACGCGTGTCGAGGCGCTCAAGCAATATTTGAAATGTAAGGAAGGCGACATGAGTTGCCCGGTACCCGGTGCGTAATCACAGGCTCCGCTGGAGCCTGTGCCATGAAGCTACTACGCTTTAGACGTGGGGGTCGCCCGGGGCTTTGCTCGGCGCGGCGTATTGCGGCTTGAGATGACCATCCTGATCGAGTAACCAGGCATCCATGATCTGCCGGACTACCGGCCCTGCGACCCGCCCCCCGGCCTCGCCGTTCTCGATCATTACCGAGATGGCGATTTTCGGATGCTCTGCCGGCGCGAATCCTACGAACAGGGCGTTGTCACGGTGGCGCTCAAGGGTTTTCTCACGGTTGTAGCGCTCCCCCTGCCTGATCGCCACGACTTGCGCCGTACCACTTTTGCCGGCAATGCGGTATTGCGCGCCCGCAGCGGCCGCTCGGGCAATGCCTCGAGCATCGTGCATGACCATCTGCATGCCGTGGTTGACCTGCTCCCAATCACGCGGATCCTTGAGCAGGATGTTCGGCATCGGGTGCTCGTCAACCGGCGCTACGCCGTCGACCGATTTGGCCAGATGCGGCCGATTCCATATCCCTTTATTGGCGATCAGTGCGGTAGCTTGGGCCAATTGCAGGGGTGTGACCTGCATGTAGCCCTGGCCGATGCCCAGAATAACGGTTTCACCGGGATACCATGCCTGCCGCCGCGTTGCGCGTTTCCAAGCCTGCGACGGCATCAGACCGGGGGACTCTTCAAACATGTCGAGCGAGACCTTTTCACCGAGGCCGAACATCGCCATGTAATCGTGCAGGCGATCAATGCCAAGCTTGTGCGCCAAATCGTAAAAGTAGGTGTCGTTGGATCGCATGATCGCCGCGTCCATATCCACCCAGCCGTCACCACTGTGGTTCCAGTTGCGGTACTTGTGATCGAAGTCCGGTAGTTGGTAATAGCCGGGATCGAATACGCGTGTTTGCGGGGTCACGACGCCTGCGTCCAGACCTGCGATGGCGACTTCCGGCTTGATCGTCGAACCGGGGGCGTACAAGCCGCGCAATACGCGGTTGAACAGCGGCCGGTCGATGGAATCGCGCAGGGCGGAATATTCCTTTGAGCTGATGCCAGTGACGAACAGATTCGGATCGAAGCTGGGGTTGCTGACCATCGCCAACACTTCTCCCGTGGACGGATCAAGAGCAACCACGGATCCACGACGATCGCCCAAAGCAGCTTCGGCGGCCTCCTGCAGTTTCACATCGAGGCTGAGGACGATGTTTTTACCTGGCACCGGGTCGGTGTGCTTGAGCACCCGAAGCACTCTTCCTTGAGCGTTGGTTTCGACTTCTTCATAGCCGACATGGCCATGCAGCTGCGCTTCATAGAAGCGCTCGATACCGGTTTTACCGATGGATTGCGTACCACGGTATTCAACGGAGTCGAGAGCCTTCGATTCTTTCTCGTTGATCCGACCGACATAACCGATTGAATGGGCGAAATGCGCGCCAAGGGGATAGTGCCGGACAAACTGCGGTTCGACATCGAGGCCCGGCAGGCGGAACTCATTGACCGCCAGGACGGCGATCTGTTCTTCCGTAAGCTCATAAAACAGGGTAACCGGTGTGAACGGATGCCGGGATTGCTTCATCGCCTTGTCGAATACCATGCGGTCCTCAGCAGGCAAGTGCAGCAAGTTGATGACTTCGTCTAATTCCTGATTGACGTCAGTTGCACGCTCACGGGTGATGGTCAGGTTGTAGCTGGGACGGTTGTCGGCGAGAAGTACACCGTTGCGGTCATAGATCAATCCGCGCGTCGGCGGAATCGGCAGGACATGCACACGGTTATTTTCGGAGATGGTCGAGTGGTAGTCGAATTCCACCACCTGAAGGATATACAGACGCACCACCAGAGCACAGCTGATGGCAAAGACGAACAGAGCACAGGCAATCAAGCGTTTGTTGACCAGCCGCGTCTCTTTTTCATGGTCCTTGATCGGGATTGGTTCAGGCATTTCTACAGCAACTCTTCGACATAAATGAGTGCCGATCCATGGGCAGGACATCAGTCCGTTAAAAAACGAGCTGCACCATACCAAAACTGGCCGTCCACTTCAGGATGTATTTCCCCGATGGCGCTGTGAAAAACTTTCTCGCAGGCAAAACAAAACCCCAACTGCTTTAGCAATTGGGGTTTCGGAATTTAATCTTGACGATGACCTACTCTCACATGGGGAAACCCCACACTACCATCGGCGATGCATCGTTTCACTGCTGAGTTCG
>NZ_QETJ01000092.1:0-18873 GCF_003105095.1 Pseudomonas sp. NDM
CTTGCTCCCGCTGGGTCACGCAGCGGCCCTCTTTTGATTTGAAAAAGACGGGCCTGCTACGCAGTCCAGCGGGAGCAAGCTCCCTCGCCACAGGGGGGCTGGACTTTTCCGGGTTAGCGGTTGAGGAACGCCAGCAGATCCTCATTCAACGCCTGCGCATGGGTCACGGCAAACCCGTGCGGCGCACCTGCGTAGACCTTCAACTCAGCGTCCTTGATTTGCGCGGCGGCCTGCTTGCCGGTGATTTCGAACGGCACGATCTGGTCGCCATCGCCATGGATCACCAGAGTCGGCACGTCGATCTTGGCCATGTCCGGGCGGAAGTCGGTTTCCGAGAACGCGGTTACGCAGTCGACTGTGCCCTTGAGCGACGCCAGCAGCGCAATGTTCAGAGTTTGCGTGAGCACGCCGTCAGAGATTTTCTGGCCCTGATTGATGCCGTAAAACGGCGTGTTGAAGTCAGCGATGAACTGCGCGCGATCCTTCAGCAGGCCAGCCTTGATGCCGTCGAATACCGATTTGTCGACGCCATCGGCGAAGTCGGCTTTCTTGCCGAACAGCGGCGTGACCGCACCCAGCAATACCAGACCGGCAACGCGCTCGCTGCCATGCCGGGCGATGTAACGGCTGACGTCGCCGCCACCCATGGAAAAGCCGACCAGGGTCACGTCGCGCAGATCCAGATGGTTGATCAGGCCGGCGATGTCATCAGCGAAGGTGTCGTAGTCGTAGCCGGTCCACGGCTGATCCGAGCGACCGAAACCACGGCGGTCGAACGCGATAGTGCGGTAGCCGCGACTGCTCAGGTATTCCATCTGGTATTCCCACATGTCGGCATCCAGCGGCCAGCCGTGGCTGAACAGCACGGGCTTGCCGCTGCCCCAGTCCTTGTAATAGATCTCGGTGCCGTCTTGGGTCTTGAAGGTGCTCATGCAAACTCCTTGTGATCGTGTGTGGCAAGAATAGATGCCGAATGGGCAACGGCCATTATCCGCGCAAAATGCGAAAGTCACTTGTACGCAGGTGCTGGTTTCACACGTTTGAAAACGCGACGAACCCCGATGAACGGTGCAAACATAAGTTTGACGTCAAAATGATGGCTATCTAATATCGCGCCACTATTTAGATGTCACTTTTTGTGTCGAGGGATCGAAGATGTTTTCACCCGCCTTCACGGCGCGGTTGTGCTTGGCTTTGCTCTGCCTTTCTCCGCTTGAATCCGCTTGGGCTGCGCCCACCCCCGGCGAAACCGACCTGATCCGCGAACGTCAGAACCGTTTGCTCGAAGAGCAGCAACGGCGTCTCGAAGAACTCAAGGACCTGCCCGGCAAAGACGCCAGACCAGCGCAACCGACGACCCCCGCCGATAGTCGCTGTTTCACCATCAAGGACATTGAGCTCAAAGGCGCCGACAGCCTGTCGGAGCGCGAAAAGGCGCGTCTGCTCGAACCCTATATCGGCGAATGCCTCGGCGTGCCGCAGCTCAACGAGCTGCTTAAAGTCCTTTTCTTCAACGAACATACTATGCGTGATGGAAGTGTAGGTCGTTTTGATCCTGATGCTGGCATCGCAGAAACCTGCTCGAGATTTCAAAGTGGTACTTTTAAGCAGGAAGATATCCAGCTGTTCAAGCATGAGTATTTCGAGTCCAGATTCGAGGGTATATTTAGACAGGATTATGGCGTTTCTCATGATAAAACACAGATACGTTATCCAAGCCCGCTAGATTGAGAGGTGTACGTGGCTATTTATATAGAGATGGACAAGGTTATAGAGACTGAAGATTATGTTGAATATACGTTTGGTCGGGGCGGCGATGTAGGTCTGATACGGCTAGATAAAATAAAGGAAACTATAAGCGTCATAAAGGAGTGCCCGTTGGATGTAAGCGGAAAATGGTCGGAGAGAGCCGGTATGAAGCTCGCTCGGCTCTTTGTAAAAGGCGAGTTTCCCGAGAAAACCCAGTGGGCTTCTTGAGAGGGGATAGATAGGGGATGGGATAAATGTGGACAGACCCTGAGGGATGCTCACAAATCCACTCCAGGCTCTGCGCTTGATGATGTACCTCATCACGCAGAGCTTTCGCCAGACTTTTCCGATTGGAGGCTAAACGATGAATCATGAGCAGCAGGATCTGATTATCGATTTGGTGTCAAAAAAAACTTCCAAGGAAAGATTGGTTGAGATATTTTTTGGGGGCGAAATTCCTGATGGATATCTCCGTCGTGAGTTGGAAGTTGCGCTCGAAATTAAAGATTCTGATAATGTTGAATGCCTGCTGATATTCGGTTCTGTTTTTGGAATTGCACAGGATTGTGCCGATATTTTGTGCCGTCTGTTAATTCAGGATTGGCACACCAGTCATGAAAATATCGCCAGGGAATTGAAGGTGTTTAAATACCCTGGCGCGGTTGATTATTTATTTAAAGCAGCACTAATTCACCATCAGTACATCGCTTCCGATTACGCGCTTGGAGTTAAGTGCATTTACGCGCTATATGAAATAGGGACGGACGATGCACGGGAAAAACTGCAGTTGTTGATGGAGGTCGACGTTCCTGAAATGTCAGAACTTGCAGTGCGATTGCTAAATTCCATGAAAAAGTAAGGTGTAGGTTAGAAGTCACTAGTTGCTGCATTATAGGATTATTCGATTGGGATGAGCTCTTTGGCTTTTTCAATCTCGCCCTTTAGCAGCAACTCGTGAATGTCATGAGCAAGTGGAGTGACATCGCTTATGTTCTGGATCCATGTCGTTGACATAGAGCTCGACGGCTTTTGCGCTCAGGCCTATCTGAATGGCACGGCTTATCTGAGATTTGAGATGTTCGTCTCGATCTGGGTCCCACTGAATTCGGACAGGTGTCTGCTTTTTAAGTTTTAGCCATTCTTCCTCACTCATGGAATCTTCCGTGCCCATTCAAACCCATCTCGTGAAATATCGATGGCCAGAATTCGAGACTGTCTTGTGTCCTTCAAGCCCCATCCCGACCGATGCATCATCCACAGGAAGGATGGCTTTATCCATGTCATCCGTTCCATTTTGAAAGGCGGGGAAACAAAGGTGCCGTGACTTAGCGCGGCATCGGCAATGACATCAGAATAAGCTTGGTAAACACGGATGGTGTTCGCATCGTATAAGCCGCGAATCTGGCGGATTGGTGTGGCATTTGAACTCGCTAGCTGATTCACCATTTTCATACCCTAAGCTTAATGACGCGTAAATGGTCGGCGTCCTGGCGTTTGGCTTTTGTTACTAGACATCCCTCGGAGGGCCTTCATACATGAAACTGTCTCGACTGCTGCTGTCTTTTATTCTCACGTTAACCGGCTGCCATTCCAACGTCAGAGATTCTTCCCCCAGCCTCCTGAAAAACGGCTTGCAACTACAACAAAGAACTGTCACGCCAGATACGCAATACGCCAAAGTAATCATGAAAGCCACAGGTTACACATACCCTGTCGAGTTCTCGGTTCGCCGGGCTTCAGATCCCGATCAACGAATGGAAGTGCTGGGTACCGTGGTGGATTCCGGGCGGGGCAAGGTATTCGGCTGGATCGCCAAACTCAGCGAAGCGGCCAATAGCGCCACGTTCAAGCACTTCCCTCAGTTGGAAACGCAAGCCAATGCCGACGAACCCTTCGAGGTGTCGGGGCGTTCCAACAGCATGGGCACCGGCAATACTTATAGCTGCGGGCCGCTGAACAGCACTTTTACGCCGGAGCGAAGCACGGTCTACCTGGTGGAGTTTCAGTTTGCCGGGCAAGGTTGCGAGCAGCATGTTTACGATGTCACCCAGCCGGGTCAACGTCGCCTTATCGGAGGCTGAGGCATTTGAAATTAAATCGGGTAAATGGGGACAAACCACGTTTAGAAGGCACTCCAAAACGTGCTCTGTTCCCGTTTCCTTTGCAGCCAGCAACACCGCACCGGCTCTGACCTGGACAGTCGGTAATGTTGCGGTAAATGCCCAGGACCATCTGGTCGCAGCGACCAGTGGCGGGCCGCGCAATCTGTTCATCGATGCCCCGGCAGCGGTGTCTGACAGCACGCGCGCCGTTGACACTTTCCACCGCACCCCAAGCATGGTTCAGGCGGTTGCCAGTACGGTCGATGTCAAGGTACCAGAGGACGCCACCGGCTCGGGCATGGCAAGTCGCGGCAACGACATGAAAGAGTCGATCGACACCCGTCCGGTCGCCCGTGTTACTGGACTACCTGACACCAAAGCACCGTCCAATCCGCACAAATACCTGATCGAAACCAACCCGGCACTCACCGACATCAAGTCGTTCATGAGCTCCGATTACCTGCTCGACAAACTTGGCTTCGACCCCGACCAGAGCGCCAAGCGTCTGGGCGACGGCCTCTACGAACAACGCCTGATCCAGCAAGCCGTCACCGCTCGCACCGGCCAGGCTTTCCTCGATGGCCAGACCTCCAACGAGGGCATGTTCAAGTACCTGATGAACAACGCCATCGCCAGCAAGGACGCACTCAACCTGTCGGTCGGCGTCGGCCTTACATCGCAGCAAGTCGCGGCGCTGACCCATGACATCGTCTGGCTCGAAGAGCATGAAGTGAATGGCGAAAAAGTGCTGGTGCCGGTGGTGTATCTGGCTCAGGCCCAAGGCCGCCTCGGCCCGACCGGGGCGCTGATTGCCGGTAACGACGTGACGCTGATTGCCGGCGAAAACCTTGACAACGTCGGCACGCTGAAAGCGACCAACAACCTGTCGGCCACAGCAGGCAAGGACTTGGTCAACAGCGGCTCAATCGAGGCGGGTAATCGTCTGGATTTGCTGGCGACCAACAACATCGTCAACAAGGCGGGCGGCATCATTACCGGCAAGGACGTCAGCCTGACCACTCGCACCGGCGATGTGATCAACGAACGGACCATCACCTCAAGGGACGACCAGTACGGGTCAGTCACCCAGCGTAAGGATTACGCCGATAACGCCGCACGCATCGAAGCCGTCAACGACCTGACCGTCAAAGCGGCGAAGGACATCAACGTTATTGGCGGTGTTCTGAAAAGCGGCCAGGACATGACGTTGAATGCCGGGCGCGACGTCAATGTCGCCTCAGTACAGGTCAACGACAGCGTGTCACTCGGGTCGAGGGCAAGTGCCAGCGATGTTACCCAACTGGGTGCTGATATCGATGCCGGGCGTGATTTCAAGGCAGACGCCAAACGCGATATCAACATCATCGCCAGCGAAATCGATGCCAAGCGCGATGTATCGATGAAGGCGACCGAGAATCTGGTGATTACCTCGGCGGCGGACGAGGAACATTCGAACTCGAAAAACAAGAACGAGAAACGCCAGGAGGACCATGTCACTCAGGTCATGTCAGGCATCACCGCAGGCGGCGATGTCAGGCTGGATGCGGGCAAAGACCTGAGTGTGATTTCCAGTCGGGTGACGGCGGGGGATGAGGCGTATTTGGTGGCTGGTGACAACCTGCAGATCCTGGCGCTGCAAGACACCGATTACTCGCTTTACGACATGAAGAAGAAGGGCGGCTTCGGCAAGCTGAAAATGCAGCATGACGAGGTCACCGACAACAAGTATGTCGGCTCGGAAATCAAGGCTGGCGGCGATCTGACGCTCAAGAGCGGAGGCGATCAGCTTTATCAGGTCGCCCAGCTCGAAAGTGGCAACAACATCACACTCGATAGCGGTGGGGCGATCACGTTTGAAGCGGTAAAAGACCTTCATAACGAAAGCCATACCAAGACTGACAACAACGCCGCGTGGGTGTCCTCCAAGGGCAAGGGCAACACCGACGAAACCCTGCGTCAGACCCAAATGATTGCCAAGGGCAACATCGTCATCAAAGCCGTCGATGGCTTGAAGATCGATATCAAGGATGTGAACCAGCAGTCCGTCAGTCAGACCATCGACAGCATGGTCAAGGCTGACCCGCAGTTGGCGTGGTTGAAAGAGGCCGAGGCCCGTGGGGACGTCGACTGGCGTCTGGTTAAAGAGATTCACGAGTCGTTCAAGTACAACAACTCGGGGCTTGGTCCGGCTTCGCAGATGATTATTGCGATCGTTATGGCTGCGGTTGTTGGACCGGCAGCTTTGACGGCGATGAGTGGGATGGGCACGTTCTGGGCGGCATCTTATGCTGCTGTAGCCACCGGAGCAGCGACAAATGCCGCCACCAGTTTTATCAATAACGGTGGCAACCTTGGCGCTGTATTCAAAGATGTAACGTCTTCTGATGCGCTGGCTGGCTATGTTATTTCAGGAGTAACTGCTGGCCTGACGGCGGGCTACTTCGACAGCATTCTCAAGACCACAACAAATCCGATAACCGGCCAAGTCATGACTGACTTGAGCAGTCTGGAAGGCATCGGCCGTTTCGCCGGTAACCAGCTGCTGCAGAACACGACTTCCACTGTTTTGGGCGCGACTTTCGGTCAGCACGCGAATTTCGGTAATGCGTTGACGGGCGCTCTGTTGAGTACTCTGAACGCGGCGGCATTCAATGCTGTAGGCGATTTTGCTGCTAAACAGGGCTGGAAAGACGGCAGTCTCGAAAAAATCGCATTGCACGCGGTTGTTGGAGGGTTGCTGACTGAAGCTGCGGGTGGCGATTTCAAAACGGGTGCATTGGCGGCGGGTGCAAATGAGGCTCTGGTTACCCAGTTGGCCACGCTGGTCAAGAACGACAGCAACCTGTTGTCGATGTCCTCCCAACTGGTGGGTATCGCTGCGGCAGCCGTAAGCGACGGTAACCTTCAAGAGGGCGCGACTATTGCGAAGGACGCTACTAATTACAACTACCTTATGCACCACGAAATCGTGGAAATGTTGGATGAGCAGGCAAAATGCGCATCCGAGACGTGCAAAGCAGAAGTGCGAGAGCGTTATGCCAATCTGGATGAGCAGCGAAATGCGGAGTTGGGTAGCCTCTGTCAGAAAAACTTAAGTGCCTGCAAGCAGCTTTCGGATCAGCTCCTAGCCGATCAGCCAAAAATTCGCGAACTGGCAGAGCAGCTCAGGCTCAGTGGGGATATAGGTGCAGCTGCAAACGTAGGCTGGATCATTACGGAGAATAACCAAACTGCGCAAAACACGATCATCAGAGAGATTGTGGTTCAGCGTGATGGTGAAAGCGCCGCGTTTTGGGCAGATGCTGCAGGCGTAGCCGCAGATGTCGCGGGCGGTGGTAAACCGGGCGGTAGCAAAGGAACGACTAAGACTGGCATTGCTGATAACACCGAGTCTTCCCTCCCAAATTCACCGTCCACGAAAGGGCCGAGTGAAGATATACCTCCTGCCACGTCTGCCATTTCCCGCGTAGGTTTGAAAGAGGATCTCGCAGGACAGGCGGGCATTCCGCGGGATATGATTGGTAATCCATCCAGCGTTTGGGGACGATCGATTGACGATATTAAACAGTCACTTACAATGGACGGAGCAACCGCTACTTTGTCGACTAAGAGCAAAACGTCAGGTAATGCTCAAGTTTACGAGATCAGTGGGAGTGCAACAGGTATTAAGGAAATCCAATATAGTCCGTCTACCGTTGATAGCGTCAATAAATCAACGCACATAGGTGAGTACTATAGAATCACGTATAGTGATAATACTTCAGTTAAAGTGGTTGATCCTGATACGTATCGACCTCAGTTTAAAGGGCCGAACGAGCCGATTTATGACAAAGATACGCTTTTCATGAACCCTCAGGGGCAAGAAGTGCTATTTAACCCGGCTACCAACAAGTGGGTACCAAAATGAGTAATGTTTCTATATCTTGGGTCGCAACCATATTGCCTGGAAGATCACTTGCTGGAGTGCCGCTAGGGCTAGCGGCGCCTGATCTCGAAACATGGCTGGCAATGTATGCTATCGACGAAGCAAAAACCTTATATAAATTTGAAGAAGGTCCAATCCTAAGGTTGACAAAGTGCGATAATCGAAAGGGCGAAGGTGGTTATGTATTTTATTTATATGATAATAGTGTTATCAATTCCAATAAGTTTGGTATTCCTGCTTTAAGTATAATGCTGAAATGCAACAAAGTTTTCGCGCTTAAAGTTTATGATTTTAGTTTTCCCGGTGAGGCGGCTAGTGCTTTTGTCTACCAGGGATCGCTAACTTCGAATATAAGATTGGGGAGCAATGTTGCTGAGTTGAAAAAAATCACGTCATTGGACTTTGATAAGGGCGAAGGCTGGTTTATAACAGATGAAAAGTTTGGTTTGATTGAGGTTTCAGGCTGGGGAGTACCGCTGGAAGAAGAACCTCAGCAGCTGATTACTGCCATTTGTGTAATTTGATGCGCTTGCACGGAAGCCGATCCGGATGCTTCTTCATGACTCGATAATGCAAGTTGATAAATGGATAAATGGGGACAGACCACGTTTAGAAAGTAGGTGAAGGCGATGGATCCAAAAACATACGAACTGCTGAATGGTATTCCGGAACACGCCGATTACGCTGTGGAGGCGGGTGACCTTGACCGAGAAGACATTTCAGAAGAAAGAATGGCCGCAGTGAGGCAACTGCTCAACAGTGGGAATGAAATGGAGCGTTTTCAGGCTTCTAAACTTCTCACCAGCTGGGGCGTTCATAACGGCTTGATAGTGCTGGAAGAATATATGCGGCGCCCAGAGATTATTGAGGGTATTTATACCCATAGACTCCATGGGTACGATGATACATATCGGCATATATTGATGGCAGTGACGATGTATTTCGCAAATGCCGCTGACGTCAGTGGAAAGGAATTAGCGAGGCGTCAGGTATATGATGTACTTTCAAAAATAATCGCTCTGGCCAACGAGAGGCCTTTTGAAATATCGGAAATATATTCTTTCGTGCATCGTGAAAAGTATTCAGAGTACCTACCGCTGCTGAAGCAGCATTTGATCGCAATGGTTGAATATCCGGAACTTCACCGGTGGAAAATCAAGGATGCCATTGGTTTGATAATGGAATTTGACGTTGATTTTGTCAGGGCCTTATTGTCTGAGAAAAATAAAATTCTGGAAAATTTTGTGAAAAAATAAAAAAATCAAATTTTCTGTGAAAAAGAATAGGTGGGGGTAGCCCACGTTTAGAAAGCACTCTAAAAACTTGGTCTGTCCCCATTTTCCACTATTGAAGGCGGGTCTGGCATTTATAATCATTTTCTTGGGGGGTAGCCCGTCTAATTACAACCCGGTGAAGGACGCATTTTCCCACATTCCCGGAGGGTATGGCCCTTCAGTATATAGTGGCGGGGATCTTGTGTTTTCAGCTGGCGCAGGTTTTGTAAAAGTACCTTTGAAAGTCATCGCTGCGGATGGCCTCAGGTGAACTTCCATGTTTGGTGGGACTGTGGTGCGAAATAAAAATATTGTGCTTAAACTGATTGTGTACTTAAGTCTCGCAGGGTTCGTTTGGACTGTATTCATGACAATTACTTTAATTATGGCTTTCTTGTTGATGGCTGTTATGTATTTGTTTTTTGAACCGCATTTTGAAGTGGTGTTTAAATGGTGTTGCCTGTCGTTGTCTATTCTCATGTCTGTACATTGGATTTCCAACAGATTTGCAAAAATCAAAGATTATATTGAAGGGGCGTAAAGGGGGCGGAACACGAGGCTGATCGAGCATTGGTTAGCTCGCTCCCTGGTTACTTGTCTCGATGACTTACGTTAGATAAAATGATTGATGATTTTCATGAGTGTCTTTAAGACTTAGAGTCAGAAGTGGTTGACCAGATTTGTGCCGCGACCAATGGAAATAATGTTTTTGGCGGCTCAAAGTTTGGTGTTGAAGTCGAGGCAATGATCGGTCGTCGTGTGCAGCGAGGGAGCCCGGGACGGCCGAAAAAATCGACCATTTAGTAAAAGGTGGGCTGTCCTCCTTTTTTTTCAAGAAGAATTTTTAGAGTTTAAGAAATGAATATTCATCAAGACGTTTTTGATGACCTGTGGGACGGCGAAAAAAGCATCGGTTTTTTTGTTCAGTCAGCTCAGTGTTACTGGGTTGTTGATGAAAAACGTAATTTTACTCTTGACGTTGACAAGAGTCTTAGAGCGTCATTGAGTAACGGAGATATCACGCAAGAGCAATACGAACGATCCTGCCTGAAATTCAGGAATGGAATCTTGAAGATGACAGCCGAGAACTTTTCTTCGTATCTTCATGGGCCGAGTGTTAAGCTTTTGTTGTCTTCCGAATTGCAAGGCTTTATTGGGGCTGAGCCGGATGTTTTTGAAAGAATTGAAAACTACTATCTCACAGGCGAAGGTCTGGATTCGGAATTGTTCAAAAATGCAAATGTCATACGCTCGCGGCTTCCTCTGTTTTACGTGAATTTTGATCGAAAGATTTTCATGCATATGGATGACGGTCGATTTCATGAGGAGTATGTGCATCCGGCTTGGATTGCTGAATCTGGCGATTTCAGCTACTTGATTCCGTCACGAGAGAAGTATTGGGTGGATGCAGGTAAAGATTTTTGGAAAGTCCGTTTTTTATAAACTAAATGCTGATCTTTAATATATTGGGGGGGGGTGAGTGGGGGCAGACCACCCTTGAACCACCTTTCTATTCGTGTCGAACGTAAAAAAGCGGACAAAAGGGAACCGTCCCCTTTTGTCAGATATCGATTTTGCCAGAGAGTTGATTGGAGATATAGTTGGGGGTGATTGCGGACTGTTCTCTTTTAAACTGAGGGGACAAGGTGCTGTCCCTTTTCATTGCAGGTATCAACAAATCGATTGTCAGAATCCGATTCGAGAGTGAATGAATGTGCCTCACCAAACTTGAACATCAAGAACTGCGTCAGATAACCGCGATGTTATCAAGTCGTCTTGAACTGAATAAAGATTTGCCCGAAATGGTTTTTCGAGATTCAGGATTAGAGTTTTATTTTTTTGAGAGGCCTCTTTTGAGTAATGTTGATGTACTCGATGATTTGCTCTGTTCTAGCTTTAAAGTTTTTTCGACTCGCGCGTTTGCCCTGTTCAGTGCGCCGCTGGCCAATATTTGTTATCTTTTTGATGGGGAGAATATTCAGAAAGGTGTTGAGGAATTAAGCGTGGGGTTTCGAGATTTTTTCAAGGGCACAGTAAATTATCCGGTAGTCATGGGTAATGTGAGTTTTGATTGGCTCTTGTTTGAAAGTGCTTGCGAAGAGTACGGTGTGCTGGCTTTCAATTCACGGCATGCTTCTGGTGAGTTTTCTGAGTATTTGAGCTGCAACTTGATCAGTTCTGCAGAGTTTCAGAGTCTTAAAGGTCACGATAAAACCTTGGATAAAATAATTACAGCGTTTCATGCCTATTTTGAGAGGATATAGGTTGTGAATAATTTTTTCTTTAAGTGAGGTCGGACAAATAAATCGCTCTTCGCGTTATACCTTTCATACGGACCCTCATACTCATACCTACCAGTACGGACCGCGCAAGGATGTCAATGACCAGCACACGAGGATCAACCATTGAGCAATCTCAAAGCATTGAATAGCTTTCTGCGTGAATACGTTTATGTGGAAAGTCTTCACCTGGATTCTGAAGATGGACTTACCGGTTACAACCTGTTGATGACGCTGGCGAATTCTTCGGATCCTGGAGCAGCGACTATCGCGGTCATATTTTTTAACGTGGGCGATTTGAACGTGCGGGGATTTGGTGGTGGCTTGACACAGTTCTTGGAGCTTTGCGTGTCGAGGGTTGAAGGCGGACTGGATCGTATCCGGTATGAGCTGGTTGATGAGGAAGAAGAAAAAATAGCTTTTAACTTCCACTCCTTCAAAGTGCTCAGCGAGGATGGCAGCGGCGAATAGACTGCGAAAGCCAGGTTGCACAAGTCGATGCTGTTTTCAAAAAAACGCCCCGTCTGAAGCGGGGCGTTTGTTTTGGTTTAACCTGCGAAACCTTTAGCGAAACGCCGGCACCACATGCTTGATAAACAACTCCAGCGACTTCTTCTTCTCTTCATGCGGCAGGCTGTTATCACACCAGAAACTGAACTCATCCACCCCCAGTTCCTGGTAGTACTTGATCCGCGGGATGATCTCTTCCGGCGTGCCAATCATCGCGGTCTTGTGCAGGCTTTCCAGTTCAAACTCCGGACGCCCGGCGAACTTCTCTTCCGGACTCGGCGCTAGGAAGCCATTGACTGGCGTTTGCTTGTTGCCAAACCAGGCATCGAAGGTGCGGTAGAAACGTGAGATGGCTTTGGCGCCGACTTTCCAGCCGTCCGGGTTGTCGGCGGTGTGCACGTGGGTGTGGCGCAGCACCATCAGTTGTGGGCGCGGCACGTCAGGGTTGTTGTCCAGCGCGGTCTGGAATTTGTTTTTCAGGTCGAGGACTTCTTCGTCGCCTTTCATCAAAGGCGTGACCATGACGTTGCAACCATTGGCCACGGCGAAGTTGTGCGAGTCGGGGTCGCGGGCGGCGATCCACATGGGTGGGTTGGGCTTCTGGATCGGCTTCGGCACGCTGGTGGAGGTGGGGAATTTCCAGATGTCGCCGTCGTGGGCGTAGTCGCCTTGCCACAGGGCGCGGACCACCGGGACCATTTCGCGCAGGGCCTGGCCGCCGCTGGAGGCGGGCATGCCGCCGGCCATGCGGTCGAATTCAACCTGATAAGCACCACGGGCGAGGCCGACTTCCATGCGGCCGTTGCTGATCACGTCGAGCAGGGCGCATTCACCGGCGACACGCAGCGGGTGCCAGAACGGCGCGATGATGGTGCCGGCGCCGAGGTGAATGGTCGTGGTTTTCGCTGCGAGGTAGGCCAGCAGCGGCATCGGGCTTGGGGAGATGGTGTATTCCATGGCGTGGTGTTCGCCGATCCACACGGTGCTGAAACCGCCGGCCTCAGCCATCAGGGTCAGTTCGGTCAGGTCTTCGAACAGTTGGCGGTGGCTGACGCTTTCGTCCCAGCGTTCCATGTGTACGAACAGGGAAAATTTCATGACGCTACCTCGAGTCTTTTGTAATTGGCCGGTCGTGTGCGGGCCTGTCGAACTGACGAGAACGCTGTGCGCTCGCGAGTCTTCTCACCATTCAAGCACGCCTTCAAGGACGGCTGTTCGGTTGATTGAATATTGGTATACCATAATACGGAATATCCGCAAAACATTTCTGACCGACACTTCGAACAAGGAAGGCGCAAGCAATGAACATAAAACAAAAACTGACTTTGGCGTTTGCGGTAATCGCCAGCCTGCCGGTGTTACTGGTGGCAGCGCTGATCATCCTCAATGTCCGCGAGGGCGCGCGCGACACCTTTACCGACAGCACCGGGCGCGAAGTGCGTCAGGTGGAAAACGCCATGCAGCTGTTTTTCGAGGGCATCAGCCAGAACGTTGCCTACCTGGCCGAGCATCCGCAACTGCAGAGCATCGACGCCAGCCTCAAACGCTACCTGAGCAGTGACGCCGCGCAAGTGCCAATGGGGCCGCAGGATCAACAGCTGTTCAAGCTGTTTGATGGTCTGGCCAAGGCGCATCCGGCTTACACCTACCTGTCACTCGGCACCGAGCAGGGCGGTTATCTGTTCTGGCCGGGCGATGCGCAACTGGCGAACTACGATCCGCGCACCCGTCCCTGGTACAAAACGGCGATGGCAAATCCCGGCAAAACGCTGCGCACCGAGGCCTATTACTGGGCGGCGGATGATGTGGTGCTGGTGAGCACCGTGCGCAGTTTCAACAACCAGTTGGGCAGCAATGCCGGCGTAGTCAACATCGACGTGTCGCTCAAGCAATTGACCGATCTGGTCAAGCAGATCCGCCTCGGTGAAAGCGGTTATCTGATGTTGATGGAAGCCAACAACACCGTGCTGGTCGACCCGAGCGATCCGACGCACAACTTCAAGAAACTCAGCGATCTCGGCGACGGTTATCAGCAACTGGCCGAGGCGGGCAAAGGCCTGGTCGAGGTGCAATTGGCCGGCGAGGATTACATGGCGCTGGTCTGGCCCTCGCAGGCGTTGGGCTGGCGGTTTGTCGGCTTGGTCAAGGAGAGCGAAGTGATGGCAGGGGCGACTCGTTTGACCTGGCTGATCGGCGCTATCGCAGTGATCTGCGCGTTGCTGTTTGCGATGGTCGGCGCGTGGTTCGCCGGGCTGATGGTCAAGCCGATTCGTGGTGTCGCCAGCGGTCTCGAAGGCATTGCTCAAGGCGAGGGCGATCTGACGGCGCGACTGGAAGTGCGCGGGCAGGACGAAACCGCGCAATTGGCTGGATGGTTCAACCAGTTTCTCGAAGCGATCCGCACGCTGATCCAGCGCATCGGCCAGGCAGCGGGCCAGATTCACAGCAGCTCCGGCAGCGCCACCGAAGTCTCGGCGGAAATGGCCGACGTGGCTGCACGTCAGCGCGAGGCGGTGGATATGGTGTCGACCGCGTTTCACGAAATGGTCGCTACGTCCAACGAGGTCGCGCGCTCGTGCAGTCAGGCCGCCGACTCGGCAGACAACGGTCAGCGCCAGGCACACACCGGGCAGCAACAGATCGACGCGGCGGTGAGCAACGTCGGCCGTTTGAGTCAGGAGATCGGTCACAGTGCCGAGGCGATGCAGCAACTGGAGCAGGACAGCAACGATATCCAGTCGATCCTCGGCACCATCCGCTCGATTGCCGAGCAGACCAATCTGCTCGCGCTCAACGCCGCTATCGAAGCCGCGCGCGCCGGAGAGCAGGGCAGGGGCTTCGCCGTGGTCGCCGATGAAGTTCGCGCGCTGGCCAAACGCACCTCGGATTCCACCGGTGAGATTGACGCACTGCTCGGCAATCTGGCGCGGCGCACTCATCAGATGGGCAGGCAGATGCACGCCAGCCTGGAGGTGTCGCAGGAAACCGTGGTGTCGATCAACGAGGCGCGGGCGAGTTTTGAATTGATACGGGAATCGGTCGACGTGATTCGCGACATGAACACGCAGATCGCCACGGCGGCGGAGGAACAGCATCAAGTAGCCGAGGACATCAATCGCCACATCAGCCAGATTCATGGCGATGCGCAGTTAGTGGCAAGCCTGGCGGACTCGACTCGCCAGGATGCGCAGAACCTGACGGCGTTGTCGCAGACGTTGAATCAGTTGGTGAGCCGGTTCCGGACGTAATCAGCTACACCGAAACCCCTGTAGGAGTGAGCCTGCTCGCGATAGCGGAATATCAGCCAACATCTGCATCGACTGACACACTGCGATCGCGAGCAGGCTCACTCCTACATGGGATTGATGTGTTCAGCAGTTCCGGGATCACGCCACAACCGGCAACGCACCCATCTTGCCGTGGCAGTACACCAGCGGCCCGGCGACTTGCTCAGGGACGATCAGGTTCTTCACCGCGCCGACCATGATCGCGTGGTCGCCACCTTCATATTCACGCCACAACTCGCACTCGATCACCGCCGTGGCATTGGCGAGGATCGGGTTGCCCAGTGCGCTCAATGTCCACTCGATGCCCTGCGCCTTGTCCTTGCCTTTGCGGGCGAAGGCATAGGCCTCGCTTTGCTGCACGCTGGACAACAGGTGAATCGCAAAGCGTTTGTTCTTGATCAGCACTGGATAGGAATCGGAGCTGTAGTTGGGGCAGAACAGCACCAGCGCCGGGTCCATCGACAGCGAGCTGAAGGCGCTGGCGGTCAGGCCGACGATCTGGCCGTCGTCGTCCAGGGTAGTGATGACGGTGACGCCGGACGGGAACGAGCCCATGACTTGTTTGTAAATGGCAGCATCGATCATTGGGTGGTCCTCGGGTGTGTGACACGGTTTTTATGATTTGTAGGTCTGATGGTATACCGTAATACATATCTTGCAAGGGCTTTTCTGGTGAACCGATAAACGTGCTGCTTTCGTCGGAAACTCAATGTTTACGGGGCTTTCAGCTAGCCGTTGAGGGGCAGGATCAGCGAGGATAGCGGATCAGAGAACGACAGAATCAGCGGATCAGGCTTGTGCAAAGCTTGGAATACCATAATATGGTCTGCATCTGAGGGGCGACCCAAGAGTCCTCCCGGTTTGGCTTCATACAAAGATAAAAACAGACAAACTCGAGTTCATGCATATGTCCCAGATGTCCCGGCAAGATCCGTTGATCGAGAATCATACGGTCGATTACGTCCCACTCGCGGAACGCCACGGGAAGGCCCGCGACCTGTTCACTCTGTGGTTCAGCACCAACATCGCGCCACTGCCCATCGTCACCGGCGCCATGGTGGTTCAGGTGTTCCATCTCAATCTGTGGTGGGGGCTGCTGGCGATTGCGCTGGGGCACATGATCGGCGGCGTGGTGATTGCGCTGGCCTCGGCCCAAGGCCCACGCATGGGCATTCCGCAGATGGTCCAGAGTCGCGGCCAGTTCGGCCGATATGGCGCACTGCTGATCGTGTTCTTTGCGGCGCTCATCTATATCGGGTTCTTCATTTCCAACATCGTGCTCGCCGGCAAATCCATCGTCGGCATCGCGCCGTCGGTGCCAGCCCCGCTGAGCATTCTGATCGGCGCGCTGGCCGCTACCGCGATCGGAGTGATCGGCTACAACTTCATCCACACGCTCAATCGCATTGGCACTTGGGTGATGGGCGGCGCGTTGCTCGCCGGGTTTATCTACATCTTCGCCCATGACTTGCCGGCGGACTTCCTGACGCGCGGCAGTTTCAACCTCTCGGGCTGGCTGGCGACGGTGTCGCTGGGCATCATCTGGCAGATCAGCTTCTCGCCGTATGTTTCCGACTACTCGCGTTATCTGCCGGCGGACATCGGCATTGCCAAGCCATTTTGGGCGACGTATCTGGGCGCGACGCTGGGCACGATTCTTTCGTTCAGTTTTGGCGCGGTTGCGGTGCTGGCGACGCCGGAAGGCACTGAGGCGATGGCGGCGGTCAAGCAGTCCACCGGCTGGCTGGGGCCGATTCTGATGGTGCTGTTTCTGCTCAATATCATCAGCCACAACGCGCTCAACTTGTATGGCGCGGTGTTGTCGATCATCACCTCGATCCAGACCTTTGCCAGCCAGTGGACGCCGAGCATCAAGGTGCGCGTGGTGCTGTCGAGCGTGATCCTCGGCGGATGCTGCGTGGTCGCCCTCGGCGCTTCGGCGGATTTCATTTCCCAGTTCATCGGGCTGATTCTGGCGCTGTTGCTGGTGCTGGTGCCGTGGGCGTCGATCAACCTGATCGACTTCTACCTGATCAAGCGCGGCAACTACGACATCACCTCGATCTTCCGCGCCGACGGCGGGATCTACGGGCGTTTCAACCTGCACGCGATCATTGCCTACTTCATCGGCATCATCGTGCAACTGCCGTTTGCCAACACCTCGCTGTACGTCGGGCCGTACGCCAATCTGGTCGAAGGTGCGGATCTGTCGTGGCTGGTTGGCCTGGTGGTCACCGTGCCGCTCTATTACTGCCTCGCGACCCGTGGTCAGGCGCAGCGGAGCAGGGCGGCAAAACTGAGCTATCGCTCGTAAGCAATTCTGTGGCGAGGGAGCAAGCTCCCTCGCCACAACTGGTTTTCGGCCGTCCCGAGTATTTCAGCGGTCACGCAAATTGGCCATATCGATCCCCTTTTGGCCTGCCGCCTACTGTCATCGCGCTACGCTGTCAGCAAGAATCGAAACCATAACAACAGGCTCGACCTTTTTTGCCCTTGGCTTTCGTTACAGCCTCTGCCGTGTACAGAACATAAAAACCATCGATCTCACGCCGCATTCGGGGAAACAACCATGGTCACGATCAAACGCATTCTGGGCGCCACCGTGTGTGGCCTGACGCTGCTGGCCAGCGCCGTCCAGGCCGAGCAGCGCGAACTGCGGGTGTACAACTGGGCGGATTACATCCTGCCGTCAGTGCCCAAGGACTTCGCCGAGCAAAGCAAGATCAAAGTGACCTGGGACACCTTCGACACCAACGAATCACTGGAAGCCAAACTCCTCACCGGCAACTCCGGCTACGACCTGGTAGTGCCGTCCAATCAGTTCATCGAAACCCAGATCAAGGC
This sequence comes from Pseudomonas sp. NDM, assembly GCF_003105095.1. Classification (NCBI taxonomy): domain Bacteria; kingdom Pseudomonadati; phylum Pseudomonadota; class Gammaproteobacteria; order Pseudomonadales; family Pseudomonadaceae; genus Pseudomonas; species Pseudomonas sp. NDM. The sequence goes on from NZ_QETJ01000092.1 coordinate 17,971, forward strand.
CGGCGTGTTCCAGAAACTCGACAAGTCGAAACTGCCGAACTGGCAGCATCAGGATCCGGCCCTGCTCAAGTTGCTCGAGGCCAACGACCCCGGCAACCAGTACGGTGTGCCCTACATGTACGGCACCGTGCTGATCGGCTTCAACCCGGCCAAGGTCAAGGCTGCCCTTGGCGAGAATGCGCCGGTGGACAGTTGGGATCTGGTGTTCAAGCCCGAGAACATGGAAAAGCTCAAGGCCTGCGGCGTGGCGATGCTCGATTCGCCGTCGGAAATCCTGCCGCTGGCCCTGCATTACCTCGGCCTCGATCCGAACAGCCAGAACCCGGCGGACTATGAAAAGGCCAAGGCCTTGATGATGAAGATTCGCCCCTACGTGACCTACTTCAACTCGGCCAAATACATGACCGACATCGCCAACGGCGACATCTGCGTGGCGATCGGTTATTCCGGCAGCTTCTACCAGTTCGGCAATCGCGCCAAAGAGGCGGGCAACGGCGTGGTGGTCGACTGGCGCTTGCCGAAGGAGGGCGCGCCGATCTGGTTCGACACGTTCGCCATTCCGAAGAGCGCGAAGAACGTCGCCGAGGCTCACGAATTCCTCAACCACTTGCTCGATCCGAAAGTGATCGCACCGATCAGCGATTTCCTCGGCTACCCGAATGCCAACAAGGACTCGATGCCGCTGGTCAACAAGGAGATCACCGACAACCCCAACCTGACCCCGACCCGCGAAGCGCTGAAAACCCTGTATGTGGTCCAGCCGTTGCCGCAGAAAATGGAGCGGGTGCGCACGCGGGTGTGGACCAGTATCAAATCCGATAAATAAGACCATTCCCTGTAGGAGTGAGCCTGCTCGCGATCGCGGTGTGTCAGCCGATGACAATATGTCTGAAAGACCGCTAT
>NZ_QETJ01000093.1:0-18806 GCF_003105095.1 Pseudomonas sp. NDM
TGTCAGTCGATATGGAATTGACTGACACGACGCCTTCGCGAGCAGGCTCGCTCCCACAGGGATATGCATTGAAATCGATGAAATCAGCACTTGACCATTCAGCCAGATGATAAGCATTATCATTCGCTCGAACTGGATCAGGTCCTCCCGTGAGTCAATCGCGCTTCAACCACGTCTTCCTCGCCCAGCGCACTTCCCTGCTGCGCACGCTGGAACGGATGGTCAACAATCACAGCACCGCTGAGGACCTGTTGCAGGAGACTTACCTGCGCGTGACCCGCGCGTTGAGCGAGCGGGCCATCGATCACCTTGAACCCTTCGTCTTCCAGACCGCGCGTAACCTGGCACTGGACCATTTGCGTGCGCGCAAGATCCATGCGCGAACCATGGTCGATGACGTGCCGCAGGACGTGGTGCAGAGCATCGCCGCACCGGCCAGCAGCGCCGAAGACGCCGCCCACGCCGAACAACTGCTGGAGCGTTTGAACGTGAGCCTCAGTCAACTCAGCCCGCGCCAGCAGCAGATCTTCATCCTCAGTCGCCTGCACGGGCACAGCTATCAGGAAATCGCCGATGAACTGAAGGTGTCGCTGAGCACTGTGCAGAAGGAGCTGAAACTGATCATGTCGATCTGCATCGGCGTCGCACAACGACATGAAGGCAGCGGCAAGCTATAAGCTGCAAGCTGCAAGTAAAAGCAAAAAGCAGTAACGCACTCCGGCTTGCAGCTTGCAGCTTGAAGCTAGAAACTGCTTCTCGCCAGAAGCCTTGAGGAACCACCGTGACGGACACCCACCGCCCGCCTTCGCCCGATTCGGCGCGGGACGCTGCAGCAGCAATGGACCAGGCGCTGGACTGGCTCATCGTGCTCGGCAGCCCGGACGAGGAACAGACCCGGCAATTTCATGCCTGGCTGGCGGCGGATCCGTTGAATGCCGAAGTTTTCGCCAAGGCCCAGGCGATCTGGGATGGCCCGCAAGTGGTGCTGTGCGCCCAGGCCCTGGCAGCGAAACCGGCGAAAGTCACTGTCCTGCAACGTCTGCGTCCGCACTGGAAACCGCTGGCCAGCGCTGCGGTGTTGATCCTCGGTCTGTTCAGTTTCAGCAACCTGCCGATGCGCCTGCAGGCCGATCACCTGACCGTGGTCGGCGAGCGCCAGCGCCTGCAATTGGAGGACGGCTCGAAAGTGCTGCTGAACACCAATTCGGCATTCTCCAGCACCATTAATGACCAGCAACGCGTGGCCCGGCTGTTTCAGGGCGAGGCGTTTTTCGAGATCGCCAGCGGGCGCAATCAGCCGCTGGAGATCGATGCGGGGCCGGTAACGGCCAGTGTGCACGACACCGCATTCGCCGTGCGCTACCTCGACGGGGTCGCGCTGGTGAATGTGCAGCGTGGCGATGTCGATCTGCGCGCCACCCACAACGATGCCCGCGTGCGCTTGCGTGCCGGGGAAAGCATTCGGATCGGTCCCAACGGATTTGATCGTCCGGCCAAGCTCGACGCCAATGCGGATCTGGCGTGGATTGAAGGCCGTCTGGTGTTCGAGAACTGTCCGCTCAATCAGGTGCTGGCCGAGCTGCGCCGCTACTACCCGGGCTGGATCATCAACAACAACGAACAACTGGCCGACGTCGCCGTCACCGGCAATTACCGTCTCGACCAGCCGCTCGACGTGGTGCGCTCCCTCGCCCACATCACCTCGGCGCGCCTGCAGGAATTCCCCGCGCTGGTCATCTTGAACTAAATGAGAATTATTTTTACTCGATAGCCAACGGCAGTACGTCTCGTTATAGCCAATGCAATTGATTCGCATCTAACCATGCCGATCAGCACCTATAAAGATTCGTGCGACACGGAGCGCTATCGATGTCCTCACGCCTTACCCGCCAGACTTCCTCCCCTTCCCGCGTACTGTCGCTGCTGACTGCGGCGATTCTCATGGCCGGCACCGCGCCGCTGCTCGCAGCCACCGAGCAACCGGCGCGCAACATGGGCGACTACGCGTTCGCCATCGGCCAGCAACCGCTGGTTTCAGCGCTGAATGCCTTTACCGCCGTGACCGGTTGGCAGGTCGGCTTGCCGGCAGAGCTGGGTCAGAACGTTTCGTCGCCCGGCGTGCGCGGTTCGCTGCCACCGGAGAAAGCCCTCGAGCGCCTGTTGGTGGGGACCAACCTGAGCTTCCGCAAGCTGAGCAGCAACAACGTCGTGCTGGAAAAACGCAGCAGCATCGGCACGCTGAATCTCGATCAGGTGACGATCAGCGCGACGCGTCAGGAACAGTCGGTCAACAGCGTGCCTTCGACAGTCAGCGTGCAGGATCGCCAAGAGCTCGACCGCAACAACGTCAACACCATCAAGGATCTGGTGCGCTACGAGCCGGGCGTTTCCGTTGGCGGTGCCGGTCAGCGTGGCGGCATCAGCGGCTATAACATTCGTGGTATCGACGGCGACCGCATCCTGACCCAGGTCGACGGCGTGGAAATCCCCAACGGTTTCTTCAACGGCCCGTACGCCAAGAGCCAGCGCAATTACGTCGACCCGGAAATCGTCAAGCGCGTGGAGATCCTCCGCGGCCCGGCCTCGGTGCTGTACGGCAGCAACGCCATCGGCGGCGCGGTCAGCTATTACACGCTGGACGCCGACGACATCATCAAACCGGGCAAGGATGTCGGCGCGCGTTTGAAAAGCGGCTACAGCTCCGCCGACGACAGCTGGCTGAAATCCGCCACCGTCGCCGGGCGCAGCGGTGAGTTCGACGGTCTGCTGCATTACAGCCAGCGCGACGGTCACGAAACCGAATCCTTCGGCAGCCACAACGGCACTGGCCTTGCGCGCACCGCGGCGAACCCGGAAGACGTCCGTGCGACCAACGTGCTGGCCAAGCTCGGCTGGAACTACAACGACGATTCCCGCCTGGGCCTGACCTACGAAAAGTACAAGGACGACCGCGACACCGATCAGAAAAGTGCCTACGGCGGCCCGTACTTCAACGGCGCCCCGACCATCCCCGACAGCGTACTGCCTGGCGGCATGTACCAGTGGCGCACTGGCAACGACACCATCACCCGCGAGCGTTTCGGCATTGAACATTCGTTCGCCCTCGACAGCCTGCTGGCGGATAACGTGAAGTGGAGCCTCAATCACCAGATCGCCAAGACCGACCAGAGCACCGAAGAGGATTACTTCCCGATGACCCGCAGGGTGCTGCGTACCCGCGACACGATCTACCAGGAAAAACAGTGGGTGTTCGACGCGCAACTGGACAAGGCTTTCGCCATCGGTGATACCGATCATCTGCTGACTTACGGCACCACGATCAAGCAGCAGAAAGTCACCGGCTCGCGCAGCGGCGACGGCACGTGCCTGGCAGTCGGTCGCGGCTGCACGGCGATTGGCGCGACCAGCGCGGCGGACGTGCTGGCCAAGGCCAGCGACTTCCCCGATCCGACCATCAACACCTACAGCCTGTTTGCCCAGGATCAGATCAGTTGGAACGACTGGACCTTCCTGCCGGGTCTGCGCTACGACTACACCCAGCTCAAGCCGCACATCACTGAGGAGTTCCTCAACACCGTAAACGCCGACGGCCAGGGCACGGTCAGCGACAAGAACAAGACCTGGCACAAAGTCTCGCCGAAATTCGGCCTGACCTATGCGCTGACGGAACACTACACCTGGTACGGCCAGTACGCCGAAGGCTTCCGCACGCCGACGGCGAAAGCGTTGTACGGGCGTTTCGAGAACAACACCAGCGGCTACACCGTCGCGCCCAACTCCGACCTTGAGCCGGAAAAGAGCAAAGGCTTCGAAACCGGCCTGCGCGGGAATTTCGAGCAGGGTTCGTTCGACGTCGCGGTGTTCTATAACAAGTACCGCGACTTCATCAACGAAGACGCAGTCAAGCCGGGCGACGATCAGTTGACCTTCCAGAGCAACAACATCAAGCGCGCCACCATCAAGGGCGCGGAAGTCAAAGGGCGTTTGAACCTGGATGCATTCGGTGCGCCGCAGGGCCTGTATACCCAGGGCTCGATCGCTTACGCCTACGGTCGCAACAACGACAACGGCGAACCGATCAACAGCGTCAACCCGCTCACCGGCGTCTTCGGCCTCGGTTACGACCAGGATCATTACGGCGGCCTGCTGAGCTGGACCGTGGTGAAGAAAAAGGATCGTGTCGACGACAGCAACTTCAAATCGCCGGACGGCGTCAGCAGTCAGTTCAAGACCCCGGGCTTCGGCATTCTCGATCTGGCCGGCTATTACAAAGTCAGCGACGACGTCACCGTCAGCGGCGGCATCTACAACCTCACCGACAAGAAATACTGGCTGTGGGACGACGTGCGCGGTTACGACAGCGTCGGCGAAGCCTCGGTGACGCAACCGGCCAACCTCGATCGCCTGACCCAACCGGGACGCAACTTCGCGATCAATCTGATCTGGGACATCTGATCGGCCCGGCCTCACTGCGCTTAACGGCGCAGTGAGTTTTTTTACTGTCCGGCGCTCGCCCGTACGTCTTGTTATCAAGCGCCTCATTTATCAAGGACACATCATGACTGCCTCGGAAAAAGCCCTGCGTTCGCAACGCCTGAACCAGATCACCCATGAGCCGCACAGCAAACTCGACGCGCTGGTCAAAGCCCACGCGCCCTTCGAAACCCGCGCCAGCTTCGCCCGATTCGTTGTTGCGCAATACCTGTTCCAGGCGGAACTGGTCGAGCTGTACAACGATGCCGAGCTGACTTCAATCGTCCCCGATCTGCCGGCCCGTTGCCGCGCCGAAGCGGCCAAGGCTGACCTCGCCGACCTCGATACCGACGTCCCGGCCCCAGTGGCTGGCGCGCTGAAAAACCCGAGCAAGGCGCGGGCGCTGGGCTGGATCTTCGTGTCGGAGGGTTCCAAACTCGGCGCGGCGTTCCTGATCAAGCGCGCCGTGGCGCTCGACTTGAGCGAAACCTTCGGCGCCCGGCATTTGGCTGAACCGCAAGGTGGCCGCGCCGAGGGCTGGAAAAGCTTTGTGCGCACCCTCGACGCGTTGCCGTTCACGGCAGAGGAAGAGGCCGAAGTGGAGCAAGGCGCGCTGGAAGCGTTCAACCGCTTCACCGTGCTGCTGGAACGGGCTTATGCGACAGAAGCCGAACCTGCCTGACACACCGCCATTTCCCTCTGTAGGAGTGAGCCTGCTCGCGATAGCGTCCTTTCATTCAACATCGATGTCGACTGATACATTGCTATCGCGAGCAGGCTCACTCCTACAGGGGGCTGCGTAAGTCTGTAAGATCTCCGTTCCGCTTCAGAAGCCACCGCTGAGCCATGCCCGCACCCGCCTCTTCGAAACTTGCCCGTCTGCTGTTCGCCCTGCTGGCCTATGTCAGCCTCGGCATTGGCCTGATCGCCATCGTCGTGCCCGGTCTGCCGACCACCGAGTTCATCCTCCTTGCCGCGTGGGCCGCGACCCGTAGCTCGCCGCGCTTGAGTGCCTGGCTGGAAAACCATCGTCTGTTCGGACCGATCCTCAGTAACTGGCGCAACGGCAAGATCATCGCGCGCAAGGCCAAGGTCAGTGCCACCGTGAGCATGCTGCTGTGCGCAACATTGATGCTGGTGCTGCTCGATCACGGCTGGCCGATCTATCTGGCAATGGTCGGCATGGGCCTGGGCAATCTGTGGATCTGGTCGCGCCCGGAAACGCCTGCTGCTGTCGCGAAACATCCCTGTAATTAAAGATTTTTCAGCACTTCCCCCTGCGCAAACGTTTAGCGGCGACCGTCCGTCGGCGCGCGCCTCATGCCGTCTCGCTCGACGCCGATGAGCATTGCATGGCGCTGAATGGATTTGGCAAACCGGGCTGCGGCCCAGGCCACCTGTCTATTTCATTCGCGAGATCGCCCCATGTTCGACGCTCTGTCCATTCGCCTGAAAATCGTCCTGCTCTCCGGCCTGTGCCTGCTCGGAGTGGTGGCGCTGATTGTCAGCATGAACATCTACCAGACCAACCAGAACGACGAACTGGTCAGTCAATCCAGCAACCAGTTGCTCACTGCCAGCGTGCAGAACCTGCTGCAGGCCAAGGCCGCCGAACAGGCAGTGCGGGTGCAGAAAACCTTTGGTGAAAGCCTGCTGGTGGTCACCGCCCTCGCCGACCAGATCAAGGATCTGCGGACGATGGCGGCCAAGCGTTCACTCGAACCAGGCGCGGTTCGTGAAGAGTTGAACCAGAGCCTGAAAACCGCGTTCGAGCGCAACGATAAAGTCCTCGGTATCTGGCTGGCCTTCGAACCCAACGGCCTCGACGGCAAGGACAGCGAGTTCGCCAACGACGCCGCGCGGCAGTCCAACGAGGCCGGGCGCTTCGCCTCCTACTGGAGCCGTGCCGCCGGCGCCGCGCTGAATACGATCATGGTCGAAGATGACCTGACCAAGACCACCCTCAGCGTCAGCGGCACGCCGTACAACAGTTGGTACACCTGCCCTCGCGACAACAAGCGCACCTGCCTGCTCGACCCGTATGCCGACACCGTCGGTGGCAAGGAAATGCTCATGACGACCATTTCCGTGCCAGTGATGGTCGACGGCAAAGCGATCGGCGTAGTCGGTGTCGACATTGCCCTCGACGCGCTGCAAGCCGCCGCCGTCGACTCGCAACGCAGCCTGTTCAACAACGCCGGGCATATGCTGATCGTTTCCGGCAGCGGCGTGCTGGCGGCCGACAGTGCTGACGCGACGCGGGTCGGCAAAAAGATCAGTGACACCCTCGGCGCGGACGGCAAGGATGTTCTGCAACTGGTCGGCAGCGGCACGGCGAAAATTCTTGAACAGGGCGAGCTGATTCGCGCGGTTTACCCGGTCGATCCGATCGGCAATTCGCGGGCCTGGGGCGTGGTCATTGACCTGCCCAAACAAGTGCTGCTGGCTGACTCGGTGAAGCTGCAAGCGGTGCTGGATGATGCGCAGGAAACCGGCGTGATCACTGCTCTGCTGGTCGCCGTGGTGGCCGGTCTGGTCGGCCTGCTGCTGATCTGGCTCACCGCCTCCGGGGTCACCCGTCCGATCAACAGTGTCGCCGAAATGCTGAAGAACATTGCCAGCGGCGAAGGCGATCTGACCCAGCGTCTGAACTACAGCAAGAAAGACGAACTGGGCAAGCTGGTGAACTGGTTCAACCGCTTTCTCGACAAGCTGCAGCCGACCATCGCGCAGATCAAACAGAGCATCACCGAAGCCCGTGGCACGGCTGATCAGTCTTCGGAAATTGCCCGGCAGACCAGCGAAGGCATGCAGGTGCAGTTCCGCGAAATCGATCAGGTCGCCACCGCGTCCAACGAAATGAGCGCCACCGCCCACGATGTCGCCAACAGTGCCTCGAACGCCGCCAATGCGGCCAAAGGTGCCGACCAATCGGCCAAGGACGGCATGGCGATCATCGAGCGCAGCACCCGCGACATCAATCAACTGGCCGATGAAGTCAGCAAAGCGGTGACCGAAGTCGAAGCGCTGGCGGTCAACAGCGAGCAGATCGGCTCGGTGCTGGAAGTGATCCGCAGCATCGCCGAACAGACCAACCTGCTGGCCCTCAACGCTGCTATCGAAGCCGCCCGCGCCGGTGAAAGCGGTCGCGGTTTTGCCGTGGTTGCTGACGAGGTGCGCAACCTGGCCAAGCGCACGCAGGATTCGGTGGAAGAAATCCGCGTGGTCATCGAGCGCATCCAGACCGGCACCCGTGGCGTGGTCGCGACCATGCACTCGAGCCAGACCCAGGCGCACAACAACGCCGGGCAGATTCGTCAGGCGGTCGATGCACTGGGCAAGATCAGCGATGCGGTGACGGTGATCAGCGACATGAACCTGCAGATCGCCAGTGCTGCCGAAGAGCAGAGCGCAGTGGCCGAAGAGGTCAACCGCAACGTCTCGGCGATTCGCACCGTCACCGAAACCCTGACCGAACAGGCTACGGAATCAGCGGCGATCAGCAGCCAGCTCAACAGCCTGGCGAGCCAGCAGATGAAATTGATGGATCAGTTCCGCGTGTAACAATCCAGCATAAATCCCCGTGGGAGCGAGCCTGCTCGCGAAGAAATCGTCATATCCAACATCAGTGTTGACTGACACGACGCCTTCGCGAGCAGGCTCGCTCCCACAGGGAACGGGTTCACATCCTGGTTTCATCTAAACCGCGATTTTTTTGCACTATCATCCCCCTCTAGCTCAGGAGGGCTTCGATGACTGATCTGCTTACGTCCATCCAGACCGCACTCGACCTGCCGCGCACGCCAATCCCCTTCAACAGTGACGGCGCGCTGCCCTCGGCGTTCGCGGTCACCGAGCTGGCCTGCGCCAGCATCGCCGCTGCCGGGCAAGCGGTCAGCGAATTGCTCCACCAGCAGACCGGTGACATGCCCGCCGTTGCGGTCGATCGACGTCTGGCCTCGTTCTGGTTCTCCACCTCGCTGCGCCCGATCGGCTGGCAAGTGCCGCCGCTGTGGGATCCGGTCGCCGGCGACTATGCCACCCGGGACGGCTGGATCCGCCTGCACACCAACGCCCCGCATCACCGCGCCGCCGCTGAACGGGTGCTTGGCGCCTGCGCCGACCGTGCAGCAATGGCGGCGAAAGTTGCGCAATGGGCAAGTACGGATCTGGAACAAGCGGTGGTCGACGCCCAGGGTTGCGCCGCTGAAATGCGCAGTTGGGCGCAGTGGCAGCAGCACCCGCAAGGGCTGGCAGTGAATGCTGAGCCGTTGGTGCATTTCATTGCGCAGACAGACGAGCACCGCGCCGAATGGCAAGGTTCGATCGCGCGACCACTGGCCGGGATCAAGGTGCTCGATCTGACCCGCGTGCTCGCCGGCCCCACCGCCAGCCGCTTGCTCGCCGGATTGGGCGCCAATGTGCTGCGCATCGATCCGCCGAGCTGGAACGAACCCGGCGTGGTTCCGGAAATGACCGTCGGCAAACATTGCGCGCGGCTGGACCTGCAGACTCCAGCGGATCGCGCAGTGTTCGAAGGTTTGTTGCAGGACGCCGACATCCTGCTGCACGGCTATCGTGCCGACGCTCTGGAACACCTCGGCTTTGGTGTTGAGCGCCGTCGACAACTGGCACCCGGTCTGATCGATGTCTGCCTCAACGCCTACGGCTGGAGCGGCCCGTGGCAGAACCGCAGGGGCTTCGACAGCCTGGTGCAGATGAGCAGCGGCATCGCCGAGGCCGGACAGCACTGGAAGCACAGCGATAAACCGACGCCGTTGCCAGTGCAGGCGCTGGATCATGCGACCGGGTATCTGATGGCGGCGAGTGCGATCAGGCTGCTGACTGAACGCCTGGCCAAAGGTCGCGGGGGTTTGGCGCGGCTGTCGCTGGCGCGCACGGCGAAGCTGTTGGTCGAGCATGGCCAGGGATCGGATGAAGCATTGCGTGGCGAAGATGTGCAGGATCAGGATTCGGCGCTTGAGCACACAGCGTGGGGCCCGGCGCGGAGGTTGCGCGTGCCGGTGCAGATCAGCGGGGTGGCAGTGCGGTGGGATTTGCCGGCGATGGAGTTGGGCTCGTATCCTGCGCAGTGGCTCTAGAAGATGCCCCTCACCCCAGCCCTCTCCCGGAGGGAGAGGGGGCCGACCGAGGTGTCTTGCGCTATACGTCGACCTGAAAAAACCAGTCGATTATGGATTCGGAAAAGGTCTTTCACGTCGGCGTAATTCGCCAATATCCCCCGGTCGGCCCCCTCTACCTCCGGGAGAGGGCTGGGGTGAGGGGCTGCTTTTCAGATCACAACGCCAACACCCCGCTATACAACCCATACGCCGCCAGCCCCGCGCCAATCACCACGCAGGCAAAAATCCCTTTCTCTACCGTGGTAAAAACCGGCTGGCCCTGTTCATGCTTGGCCTTGGCAAACAGAATCACCCCGGGGGCGTACAACAGCGCCGACAGCAGCAGATACTTCACCCCGCCGGCGTACAACAGCCACACCGCGTAAATCAGTGCGATGCCGCCAATCAGCAGATCCTTGGTGCGTTCGGCGGAGGCGTGTTCGTAGGTTTCACCGCGCCCGCTGAGTAGCACCGCGTACGCCGCCGACCACAGATACGGCACCAGAATCATCGACGACGCCAGATAGATCAGACTGGTGTAAGTACCCGCCGAGAACAGCGTGATCAGCAGGAAAATCTGAATCATCGCGTTAGTCAGCCACAGCGCGTTGACCGGTACGTGGTTCTTGTTTTCCTTCTTCAGGAACGCCGGCATGGTCTTGTCCTTGGCCGTGGCGAAGAGGATTTCTGCGCACAGCAGAGCCCACGACAGCAACGCGCCCAACAGGGAAATCGCCAGCCCGACGCTGATCAGCAACGCGCCCCACGGCCCGACGATGTGTTCGAGCACCGCCGCCAGTGAAGGATTCTGCAGATTGGCCAGTTCCGGCTGGCTCATGATCCCCAGCGACAGCACATTGACCAGCACCAGCAGCGCCAGCACGCCGATGAAACCGATCACCGTGGCGCGACCGACATCGCTGCGTTTTTCCGCCCGCGCCGAATACACACTGGCGCCTTCGATGCCGATGAACACGAACACGGTGACCAGCATCATGTTGCGCACCTGGTCCATCACCCCGCCGAAGTTCGGGTTGCTGCGGCCCCAGATGTCGCGGGTAAAGACGTCCGCCTTGAACGCCACGGCAGCGATGACGATGAACATGATCAGCGGTACGACCTTGGCCACGGTGGTCAACTGGTTGATCAGCGCCGCCTCCTTGATTCCGCGCATCACCAGGAAATGCACCGCCCACAACAGCACCGAGGCGCAGCCGATGGCGATCGGCGTATTGCCCTGGCCGAACACCGGAAAGAAGTAGCCGAGGGTGCTGAACAGCAAGACGAAATAACCGACGTTGCCCAGCCAGGCGCTGATCCAGTAACCCCAGGCCGACGAAAAGCCCATGTAATCGCCAAACCCGGCCTTGGCATAGGCATAGACGCCCGAGTCCAGCTCCGGTTTGCGATTGGCCAGGGTCTGAAAGACGAACGCCAGGGTCAGCATGCCGATCGCGGTGATGCCCCAGCCGATCAGGATCGCCCCGGCATCGGCGCGCGCCGCCATGTTCTGCGGCAACGAGAAAATCCCCCCGCCGATCATCGAGCCCACCACCAGAGCGATCAACGCACCAAGGCGCAGCTTTTGCGTCGGTTGCGACATGCAGATCTCCTTGAACAAGCCGCTGTTATTTATTTGTAACAACAGCTGACTAAAAGCCTAAGAGTAGATGACGTTTATCAGGTAATGCATAGGCGAACACATTTATATATAGCGGATGACGATAACGCGTAGCACGTTAAGTCAGTTTTGTGCGCTGATCCTGATAATTCGATTCTGTACTGAAAACAGATGACGGACATTTGCCAAACCCGCAAAAGCAACTAGCGTCATAGTTCGAAAGCATTAATAGCTATTCCCAATTGCATTAGCGAAAAGGCTCTGTCACGGGCCTTTCAGAGCACAGCGTTATGCCCGCAACGGGTGGATAAGTCATTCATTAACAATGGAATGTAGCCATGCACTGATCCAAGTCAGCTATTCGAACAGACAACGGTACTAGGCTGTGAGCTCTCCTTTCCTGCAATGGAGTCATGCAAATGTCTGAAGCGCCCGGAAAACTAAGACTCGGTGCACTGGTTGCACTGGTAGTCGGTTCAATGATCGGTGGCGGGATATTTTCGTTGCCACAAAACATGGCCGCCAGCGCCGACGTCGGTGCCGTGCTGATCGGCTGGGCCATCACCGCCGTCGGCATGCTCACCCTCGCTTTCGTCTTTCAGACCCTCGCCAATCGCAAGCCTGACCTGGACGGTGGGGTCTACGCCTACGCCAAGGCCGGATTCGGCGACTACATGGGTTTCTCGTCTGCCTGGGGCTACTGGATCAGCGCCTGGCTGGGCAACGTCGGTTATTTCGTCTTGCTGTTCAGCACCCTCGGCTACTTCTTTCCGATCTTCGGCGAAGGCAACACGCCGGCGGCGGTGATCGGCGCGTCCTTGCTGCTGTGGGGCGTGCACTTCCTGGTGCTGCGCGGGATCAAGGAAGCGGCGTTCATCAACCTGGTGACCACGGTCGCCAAGGTCGTGCCGCTGCTGCTGTTCGTGCTGATCGCCATCTTCGCGTTCAAACTGGACATCTTCACCGCCGACATCTGGGGCGTAAAAAATCCGGATCTGGGCAGCGTGATGAACCAGGTGCGCAACATGATGCTGGTCACCGTCTGGGTGTTCATCGGCATCGAAGGCGCGAGCATCTTCTCCGCCCGCGCCGAGAAACGTTCGGACGTCGGCAAGGCCACCGTGATCGGTTTCATCACCGTGCTGCTGTTTCTGGTGCTGGTGAACGTGCTGTCGCTGGGCATCATGACCCAGCCGGAACTGGCGAAACTGCAGAACCCGTCGATGGCCGCCGTGCTTGAACACGTGGTCGGGCACTGGGGCGCGGTGCTGATCAGCGTCGGTCTGATCATTTCGCTGCTGGGGGCGCTGCTGTCGTGGGTGCTGCTATGTGCGGAGATCATGTTCGCCGCCGCCAAAGACCACACCATGCCGGAGTTCCTGCGCAAGGAAAACGCCAACCACGTGCCGGTCAACGCGCTGTGGCTGACCAATGCCATGGTGCAGATTTTCCTCATCATCACGCTGTTCTCGGCCAGCACTTATCTGTCGCTGATCTACCTCGCCACCTCGATGATTCTGGTGCCCTACCTGTGGTCGGCGGCCTATGCCCTGCTGCTGGCGGTGCGCGGCGAGAGCTACGAAGGGTTTGCCGCCGAGCGGCGCAAGGATCTGATCATCGGCGGTATCGCCCTGATCTATGCGGTGTGGTTGTTGTACGCCGGCGGGGTCAAGTACCTGCTGCTGTCGGCCCTGCTTTATGCGCCCGGCGCAATCCTGTTCGCCAAGGCCAAGCTGGAACTCAAACAACCGGTTTTCACCAACGTCGAGAAGCTGATTTTCGCCGCAGTGGTCGTGGGCGCCGTGGTGGCGGCCTACGGTCTCTACGATGGCTTCCTGACGCTGTAACCCCTGATTGATCTGTCATCTGGAGGAACACAGAAATGACCACGGAAAAAGTGAAGTACGGCGTCCACTCCGAAGCCGGGAAACTGCGTAAAGTCATGGTTTGCTCCCCAGGTCTGGCCCATCAGCGGCTGACCCCGAACAACTGCGATGAACTGCTGTTCGACGACGTGCTGTGGGTGGCACAGGCCAAGCGCGACCACTTCGACTTCGTCACCAAGATGCGCGAACGCGGCATCGACGTGCTGGAAATGCACAACCTGCTGACCGACATCGTCGCCATTCCCGAAGCCCTGGACTGGATTCTTGAGCGCAAAGTCACCGCCGACTCGGTGGGCCTGGGCCTGATCAGTGAGGTGAAATCCTGGCTGAAAAGCCTTGAGCCACGGCACATCGCCGAATTCCTGATTGGCGGCGTCTCGGCCGATGATCTGCCGGACAGCTTCGGTGGCAAGACCATCCAGATGTTCCGCGACTTCCTCGGCCACTCCAGCTTCATCCTGCCGCCGCTGCCGAACACCCAGTTCACCCGCGACACCACCTGCTGGATCTACGGCGGCGTGACGCTGAACCCGATGTACTGGCCGGCGCGCCGTCAGGAAACCCTGCTGACCACCGCCATCTACAAATTCCATCCGCAATTCACCAATGCCGAATTCGAGATCTGGTACGGCGACCCGGACAAGGATCACGGCAACTCCACCCTCGAGGGCGGCGACGTCATGCCGATCGGCAACGGCGTGGTGCTGATCGGCATGGGCGAGCGTTCATCGCGTCAGGCCATCGGCCAACTGGCGCTGAACCTGTTCAACAACAAGGCGGTGGAAAAAGTCATCGTCGCCGGCCTGCCGAAATCCCGCGCGGCGATGCACCTGGACACGGTGTTCAGCTTCTGCGACCGCGACCTGGTGACGATCTTCCCGGAAGTGGTCAACCAGATCGTCGCCTTCACCCTGCGCCCTGACGAAAGCAAACAGGGCGGCATCGACATTCGCCGCGAAGAAGGCAGCTTCCTCGACACCGTCGCCGCTGCGCTCAACCTGCCGAAACTGCGCGTGGTGGAAACCGGCGGCAACAGCTTCGCCGCCGAGCGCGAGCAATGGGACGACGGCAACAACGTGGTGGCGATGGAGCCCGGCGTGGTCATCGGCTACGACCGCAACACCTACACCAATACCCTGCTGCGCAAGGCCGGCGTGGAAGTCATCACCATCAGCGCCGGCGAACTCGGTCGCGGCCGTGGCGGCGGCCACTGCATGACCTGCCCGATCATCCGCGACCCGATCGACTACTAAACGACCGTCCCCCGGCCGCACTTATCCCGTAGCGGCCGGGCCGATTACCGAATCCAAGGAGAATCATCATGGCGTTTAACATCCACAACCGTAACCTGCTCAGCCTGGAACACCACACCCCACGTGAGCTGCGTTACCTGCTCGACCTGTCCCGCGATCTCAAACGCGCGAAATACACCGGCACCGAGCAGCAACACCTGAAGGGCAACAACATCGCCCTGATCTTCGAAAAAACCTCGACCCGCACCCGTTGCGCCTTCGAAGTGGCGGCCTACGACCAAGGGGCCAACGTCACCTACATCGACCCGAACTCCTCGCAGATCGGCCACAAGGAAAGCATGAAGGACACCGCCCGCGTGCTCGGGCGCATGTACGACGCCATCGAGTACCGTGGCTTCAAACAGGAAATCGTCGAGGAACTGGCCAAGTTCGCCGGCGTGCCGGTGTTCAACGGCCTGACCGATGAATATCACCCGACCCAGATGATCGCCGACGTGCTGACCATGCGTGAGCACGCCGACAAGCCGATCCACGAAATCAGCTACGCCTACCTCGGCGATGCGCGCAACAACATGGGCAACTCGCTGCTGCTGATCGGCGCCAAACTCGGCATGGACGTGCGCATCTGCGCGCCAAAAGCCCTGTGGCCACTGGACGATCTGGTAGCGCGCTGCAAAAAATACGGTGAGGAAAGTGGCGCACGCATCACCCTCACCGAAGATCCGAAGGAAGCGGTCAAAGGCGTCGACTTCATTCACACCGATGTCTGGGTATCGATGGGCGAACCGGTGGAAGCCTGGGCCGAGCGCATCCAGCAGCTGCTGCCGTATCAGGTCAACGCCGAGCTGATGAAAGCCACCGGCAACCCGCGCACCAAGTTTATGCACTGCCTGCCAGCGTTCCACAACAGTGACACCAAGGTCGGCAAACAGATCGCCGAACAATATCCGCATCTGAAAAACGGCATCGAAGTGACCGACGACGTGTTCGAGTCGCCGGCCTGCATCGCCTTCGAGCAAGCGGAAAACCGCATGCACACGATCAAGGCGATCCTGGTCTCGACCCTGGCTGATCTCTAAGAGCGGCACCGCTCCATGTAGGAGTGAGCCTGCTCGCGATAGCGGTCTGACATTCAACATTAATGTCGACTGATGCTCCGTCATCGCGAGCAGGCTCACTCCTACAATTGATCGAGTCGTTTGCCACTCCTCTGCTTAGAAGGAATGCACCATGCGTATCGTCGTAGCCCTGGGCGGTAACGCCCTGCTCCGCCGTGGTGAGCCGATGACCGCTGACAATCAGCGCGCCAACATCCGCATCGCCACCGAGCAAATCGCCAAGATCCATCCCGGCAACCAACTGGTCATCGCCCACGGCAATGGCCCGCAGGTCGGCCTGTTGTCGCTGCAAGCGGCGGCCTATACGTCTGTCACTCCGTACCCGCTGGACGTGCTCGGCGCCGAAACCGAGGGCATGATCGGCTACATCATCGAACAGGAACTGGGCAATCTGCTCGACTTCGAAGTGCCGTTCGCCACTCTGCTCACCCAGGTCGAAGTCGACGCCAACGACCCGGCCTTCAAGAACCCGACCAAGCCGATCGGCCCGGTGTACGAAAAAGCCGAAGCGGAAAAACTCGCCGCCGAAAAAGGCTGGGCAATTGCTGCCGACGGCGACAAGTTCCGCCGTGTCGTCGCCAGTCCACGGCCGAAACGCATCTTCGAAATCCGCCCGATCAAGTGGCTGCTGGACAAGGGCAGCATTGTGATCTGCGCCGGTGGCGGCGGCATTCCGACCATGTATGACGAACAGCGCAATCTCAAAGGCATCGAGGCGGTAATCGATAAGGATCTGTGCTCGTCGCTCCTCGCCGAGCAACTGGAAGCCGACCTGCTGGTGATCGCCACCGATGTCAACGCGGCGTTCATCGACTACGGCAAACCCACCCAGAAAGCCATCGCCGAAGCCCACCCGGACGAACTCGAACGCCTCGGTTTCGCCGCCGGTTCCATGGGCCCGAAGGTGCAGGCAGCTTGCGAGTTCGCACGCCATACTGGCAAGGTCGCGGTGATCGGTTCGCTGGCCGATATCGAAGCCATCGTCCAGGGCACCGCCGGTACGCGGGTCAGCACGGCGAAGCCGGGGATCAGCTACCGATAACAATAAACGCCGGAGCAGGCACAAGACCTGCTCCGCTCCCATGCCTTGAAAGGAGTAGCTCAATGGCCCAATTCGAACCCGGTCATCTGCATATCGAGCGGCACGCGTTGACCGACGATGACGTCAATTACAACGTGCATCTGGACTATGAAGTGTTCACCGATCCGCAGAAAGGCAAAGGGATTCAGTTCACCCTGCATGGCAGCATGCAGGGCAAGGACATGAAGGAAACGTTTTTCCTGCCCAAGGAAGAGGCCTACAACTTCGCCCGTGACGTGACCCGGATCGCCGAGAAGTACGGAATCCCCAAGACCCACAGCCAGATCGGTTCGGTGCACAAGCATTACGACCTGATGTTCGAAGACATTCGGCAGAAGTTGAATATGCAGTCAGGGGATCCGGTCAATCTGGAGCATTTCGAATAAAAATCTAAAGCCCCTCACCCTAACCCTCTCCCAGAGGGAGAGGGGACCGATTGGGGGATGCTGCAGCATTGCGTCGACCTGATCCTGCATCACTGAATCCATAATCGCCCGGTACTTTCAGGTCGATGCATAACCCCAGACACCTCGGCCGGCTCCCTCTCCCTCCGGGAGAGGGCTGGGGTGAGGGTGCTTTTGCTTTCACCTCTCTTCAAGCCCAAGGCATACTTGCCCCCCTCCGCTCTGCAGATCACTGAACCGCCCCATGCGTATCCACGTCAGCTTCATCGACCGCGTCGGCATCACCCAGGAAGTCCTGGCTATCCTCGGTGGGCGCAATCTCAATCTGGATGCGGTGGAGATGATCCCGCCGAACGTCTACATCGACGCGCCGACCCTGAGCCCGCAAGTGCTCGAAGAGCTGAAAGATGCGCTGTTTCGGGTGCTCGGCGTGGTAGCGGTAACCGTGGTCGATATCCTGCCCGGCCAGCGTCGGCATTTGCAGCTCGATGCCCTGCTCGCGGCGATGACCGATCCGGTGTTGGCCCTCGACAGCGCCGGCAAGGTGCTGCTGGCCAACCCGGCGTTGATCGCGTTGTACGGTCGCGAACCCGCTGGCGAAAGCGTGTCGGCGCTGTTCAATGATCCCGGCCTGCTCGGCACCCTGCTGGAAAACGGCTTCCGCCTGCCGCTGCGCGAGATCACCGTCAACGGCCAGACGCTGTTGCTGGATGCCACGCCGATCACCGACGCCGGCGCACTGCTGACCCTCTATCAACCGAACCGCATCGGCGAACAGCTCTCGGCGCTGCACCACGACCACGCCGAAGGCTTCGACGCGCTGCTCGGCGAATCCCCGGCGATCCGCACCCTCAAGGCCCGCGCGCAAAGGGTCGCGGCGCTTGACGCACCTTTATTGATTCAAGGCGAAACCGGTACCGGCAAAGAACTGGTTGCCCGCGCCTGCCACGCGATCAGTACTCGCCACAGCGCTCCTTTTCTGGCGTTGAACTGCGCAGCGTTGCCGGAAAACCTCGCCGAGAGCGAGCTGTTCGGCTACGCCCCCGGCGCTTTCACCGGCGCCGCGCGTGGCGGTAAACCGGGGCTGATGGAACTGGCCAACCAGGGCACGGTGTTTCTCGATGAGATCGGCGAGATGTCACCGTACTTGCAGGCCAAGTTGCTGCGCTTCCTGAACGACGGCAGCTTCCGCCGCGTCGGCGGTGATCGTGAAGTAAAGGTCAACGTGCGCATCCTCAGCGCGACCCACCGCGATCTGGAAAAAATGGTCAGCGAAGGCCTGTTCCGCGAAGACCTGTTCTATCGCCTCAACGTGCTCAACGTCGAAGTGCCGCCGCTGCGTGAACGCGGCCAGGACATTCTGCTGTTGGCGCGGTATTTCATGCAGCAAGCCTGTGCGCAGATCCAGCGCCCGGTCTGCCGCCTGGCGCCGGGGACTTATCCGGCGCTGCTCGGCAATCGCTGGCCGGGCAATGTGCGGCAACTGCAGAACGTGATTTTCCGCGCGGCAGCGATTTGCGAGAGCAGCCTGGTCGATATCGGCGACCTCGACATTGCCGGCACCTCAGTGGCGCGCCAGGCCGACACCGACGTCGACAGCCTCGAGCAAGCGGTCGAATCGTTCGAAAGAGAGCTGCTGGAAAAGCTCTACGTCAGCTACCCCTCGACCCGGCAACTGGCGAGCCGCTTGCAAACTTCGCATACCGCCATCGCCCATCGGCTGCGCAAGTACGGCATCCCGAACAAACCCTGACTCATTGCCGCTCCCCCTTGTAGGAGTGAGCCTGCTCGCGATAGCGGTTTATCAGTCAATTAATTTGTCGTCTGCCACACCGCTATCGCGAGCA
>NZ_QETJ01000094.1:0-18703 GCF_003105095.1 Pseudomonas sp. NDM
AGGTGGGAGCGAGCCTGCTCGCGAAGACAATCTGACCGCCAACAAAAATCCCCCGGGGCGTACACCACCGGGGGATTTTTTATGCCTTGGAAAAGGCTTAGCGCTGATGCACCAACGCCCCCGCCGCATACGTCTGCGCAACCGTGCGGTCATCCCCCAGCGTCATCAGCACGAACAACGTCTCGGCAATGTTCTTGGACTGCTTCAAGCGATAGCTGAGCAGCGGCGTGGCGTTGTAATCCAGCACCAGGAAGTCGGCATCCGAGCCCGGCCGCAGATTGCCGATCCTGTCTTCCAGACGCAGCGCCCGCGCGCCACCCAGGGTCGCCAGATACAGCGACTTGAACGGACTCAATCGCGCGCCCTGCAGTTGCATCACCTTGTAGGCTTCGTTGAGGGTTTGCAGCAGCGAGAAACTGGTGCCGCCGCCGACGTCGGTGCCGAGGCCGACATTGAGCTTGTGCTTTTCGGCCATCGGCAGGTTGAACAGGCCGCTGCCGAGGAACAGGTTCGAGGTCGGGCAGAACGAGATCGCCGAGCCGGTTTCCGCCAGTCGCGCGCATTCGTCGTCACACAGGTGCACGCCATGAGCGAACACCGAGCGCTCGCCGAGCAACTGGTAGTGATCGTAGACGTCGAGGTAGCCCTTGCGCTCCGGGAACAGCTCCTTGACCCATTCGATTTCCTTGAGGTTTTCGCTGATGTGGGTCTGCATGTACAGATCCGGATACTCCGTCAGCAGTTGCCCGGCGAGGGTCAGTTGTTCCGGGGTGCTGGTGGGGGCGAAGCGCGGCGTCACTGCGTAATGCAAACGGCCCTTGCCATGCCAGCGCTCGATCAGCGCCTTGCTGTCGACGTAGCTGGATTCGGCGGTGTCGACCAGATAGTCCGGGGCATTGCGGTCCATCATGACCTTGCCGGCGATCATGCGCAGGTCAAGCTTCTCGGCGGCCTCGAAAAACGAATTCACCGATTGCGGATGCACGCTGCCGAACACCAGCGCCGTGGTGGTGCCGTTGCGCAGCAGTTCCTTGATGAAGATGTCGGCGACTTCGTCGGCGTGGGCCTTGTCGCCAAACTGGCTTTCGCAGGGAAAGGTGTAGGTATTCAGCCAATCGAGCAATTGCTCGCCGTAGGCGCCGACCATGCCGGTTTGCGGCAGGTGAATGTGCGTGTCGATAAAGCCCGGGGTGATCAGCGCATCCTGATAATGGTTGATCTCGATATCCGTCGGCAGGGTTGGCAGCAGTTCGCTGGCGTGGCCGACGGCGCTGATCTTGCCGTCATCGACCACCAGCAGGCCATCCTCGAAATATTCATAGGAGGCTTCGATGCCGACCTCGGCAGGGTCGGCAATGCTGTGCAGGATGGCGGCGCGGTAGGCTTTGCGAGTCAGAGGCATGAGGGTTCTCTAATCAGTTTGAGGCTTTGAGTTTGGCCGCCTGACTGCGGCGCGAGGCGGGCAGCAGTCGGGCAATCGGTTCGGCGCGGGCACTGTGCTGGCCGAAATTGGCGTTGTAGGTGGCGATGATTTCGCCGGCGATGGAGATGGCGATTTCCACAGGCAGTTTGCCTTTGACTTCGCCGATGCCCATCGGGCAACGCATGCGTTGCACTACGCTCGGGTCGAAACCACGATCGCGCAGGCGGTGTTCGAATTTGGCGCGCTTGGTTTTCGAACCGATCAGGCCGAACCAGGTGAAATCGTTGCGCTTGAGAATCGCCGCTGTCAGCTCCAGATCGAGCTGATGGTTGTGGGTCATGACGATGCAGTAGCTGCCGGCAGGCAGGTCATCGATTTCATCCACCGGCTCTTCGCTAACGATTTTACGCACGCCGTGGGGGATGTGGTCGGGGAACTCGGCCTCGCGCGAGTCAATCCAGCGCACCCGGCAGGGCAGGCTGGCGAGCAGCGGCACGAGGGCGCGGCCGACGTGGCCGGCGCCGAACACGGCAATCTGCGCCTGCACCTGGCCCATCGGTTCGAACAGCAACACCGTGGCGCCGCCGCAGCACTGGCCGAGGCTGGCGCCAAGGCTGAAGCGCTCCAGATGCGTGTCCTGCTTGCCGCTGGCGAGCATCTCGCGGGCGATTTGCATGGCTTTGAATTCCAGATGCCCGCCACCGATGGTGTCAAACAGGCGGTCGGCGCTGACGACCATTTTCGAGCCGGCGTTGCGTGGCGTCGAGCCGAGTTCTTCGATGATCGTCACCAGCACACAGGGCTCGCCCTGGTTCTGCAGGTCGGCGAGGGCGTCGATCCAGTTGTACATGTTCACCTCGACATCTTCGTTGTCTATGCCGGCCTCTTCGCGAGCAGGCTCGCTCCCACATTGGCAATGCATATCCCTGTGGGAGCGAGCCTGCTCGCGAATGGCCGCGCCTCGGTCCTAGAGCGGAGCCAGCTCGGTCTCGGCTTCTACAGCCTTTACCGCCTTCAACTGACGCATCTGCTCACACCCCCACAACACTCGCTCCGGCGTGGCCGGTGCGTCGATTTTCGGCTGATGCTGATAATCACCGAGGCTCGCCACCGCATCCTTGATCGCGCACCACGCGGCGATGCCGAGCATGAACGGCGGTTCACCGACAGCCTTGGAATGGAACACCGTGTCTTCCGGGTTCTTGCGGTTTTCCACCAGTTTCACCCGCAGATCGAGCGGCATGTCCGCCACGGCCGGGATCTTGTAGCTGGCCGGGCCGTTGGTCATCAGCTTGCCCTTGTTGTTCCACACCAGCTCTTCCATGGTCAGCCAGCCCATGCCTTGAATGAAGCCACCCTCGACCTGACCGATATCGATGGACGGGTTCAGCGAGGCGCCGACGTCGTGCAGGATGTCGGTGCGCAGCATTTTGTATTCGCCGGTCAGGGTGTCGACGATCACTTCGCAGCACGCTGCGCCGAAAGCGAAGTAGTAGAAGGGACGGCCACGGGCCTGACTGCGGTCGTAATAAATTTTCGGCGTCTTGTAGAACCCGGTGCTCGACAGCGAGACCTGATTGAAATACGCCTGCTGGATCAGCGCTTCGAATGTCAGGATCTGCTCGCGCACACGCACGTGGCCGTTGCGGAATTCGACGTCTTCTTCGCTGACCTTGTAGTGCCGCGCGGCGAACTCGATCAAGCGTTGCTTGATGGTCTGCGCTGCGTTCTGCGCAGCTTTGCCGTTCAGGTCGGCGCCGCTGGAGGCAGCGGTCGGCGAAGTGTTCGGCACCTTGTCGGTGTTGGTCGCGGTGATCTGCACACGGTCGATTTCCACCTGGAACACTTCCGCCACGACCTGGGCGACTTTGGTGTTCAGGCCCTGGCCCATTTCCGTGCCGCCATGATTCAGGTGGATGCTGCCGTCGGTGTAAATGTGGATCAGCGCACCGGCCTGATTGAGGAAACTCGCCGTGAAGGAAATCCCGAATTTCACCGGAGTCAGCGCCAGGCCTTTCTTCAGGATCGGGCTGTTGGCGTTATAGCGACGGATCGCTTCACGCCGCTCGGCGTACTGGCTGCTTTCTTCCAGTTCGGCGGTCATCTCTTCGAGCATGTTGTGCTCGACGGTCTGGTAGTAGTGGGTGACGTTGCGCTCGGTCTTGCCGTAATAGTTGGCCTTGCGCACCGCCAGCGGATCCAGCTTCAAGTGCCGGGCAATCGCGTCCATCACTTCCTCGATGGCGACCATGCCCTGCGGGCCACCGAAACCACGATAGGCAGTGTTCGACGCGGTGTTGGTCTTGCAACGGTGACCGTTGATGGTCGCATCGCCGAGGTAGTAGGAGTTGTCCGAGTGGAACATCGCCCGGTCAACGATCGACGCGGACAGATCCGGCGAGCAGCCGCAGTTGCCGGCCAGCTCCATGTTGATCCCGTGCAGACGCCCGCTGCTGTCGAAACCAACGTCGTACTCGACGTAGAACGGGTGACGTTTGCCGGTCATCAGCATGTCTTCGACACGCGGCAGGCGCATCTTGGTCGGCTGGCCGGTGAGGTGCGCTACCACTGCGCACAGGCAGGCCGGGCTCGCGGCCTGGGTTTCCTTGCCGCCGAAACCACCGCCCATGCGGCGCATGTCGACGACAATTTTGTTCATCGACACGTCGAGCACTTCGGCGACCAGTTTCTGTACTTCGGTCGGGTTCTGCGTCGAGCAATAGACGATCATGCCGCCGTCTTCGGTGGGCATGACTGAGGAGATTTGCGTCTCCAGGTAGAAGTGTTCCTGGCCGCCGATGTGCAGCGTGCCTTGAATGCGATGCTCTGCGGTGGCCAGCGCCGAGGCCGAATCGCCGCGCTGGTGGGTGTGGCTGTCGAGCACGAAGTGACGTTTGCGCAGGGCTTCGACGACATCCAGCACTGGTTCAAGATCTTCGTATTCGATGATCGCCGCCATCGCTGCTTTGCGGGCGGTTTCCAGGTCTTTCGCCGCGACCGCCAGCACCGGCTGGCCGACGAACTGCACATCATCGATGGCCAGCAACGGATCGCCCGGCATCAGCGGGCCGATGTCTTTCAGCCCCGGCACGTCTTCGTGGGTGATGACGATGCGTACGCCTTCGAAGGCATAACAAGGCTTGGTATCGATGCTGATGATTCTTGCGTGAGCGCGGTCCGACAGGCGCGCATACAGGTGCAACTGGTTGGGGAATTCCAGGCGATCATCGATGTACTGCGCTTCACCGGACACATGCTTGGCGGCGCTGTCGTGCTTGACGCTGCGGCCGACACCGGTGGTCAGGTCCTGGGCGAACAGTTCGGCCAGCTCAGCCTGGGTCTTCTCTACGGCGTGATGGTTAGACATAAGCGGTCACCCGAGTCTCGATGTGCGGTGTTTGCAGTTCGATGAAGTATTTGCGCAGCAGATTCTGCGCGCTGAGCAGGCGATATTCCTTGCTGGCGCGGAAGTCCGAGAGCGGTGTGAAATCTTCGGCCAGCGCGGCGCAGGCACGCTCGATCACCGCGTTGGTGAAGGGCGCGCCTTGCAGCACGGCTTCGCAATGCGCGGCCCGTTTGGGGATCGCCGCCATGCCGCCGAAGGCCACGCGGGCGTCGGCGATCACCCCGTTTTCCACGCGCAGGTTGAACGCGGCGCAGACGGCGGAGATATCGTCGTCGAGACGCTTCGACACTTTATAGGCGCGGAACAACTGCTCGGCGCTGGCGCGCGGGACGATGATTTTTTCGATGAATTCGCTTTCCTGGCGCGCGGTGACGCGGTAGTCGATGAAGTAATCTTCCAGGTTCAGGGTGCGGCGGGTTTCGCCTTTGCACAGCACGATCTGCGCGCCGAGGGCAATCAGCAGCGGTGGCGAGTCACCAATCGGCGAGGCGTTGCCGATGTTGCCGCCGAGGGTGCCCTGGTTACGGATCTGCAACGAGGCGAAGCGGTGCAGCAGTTCGCCGAAGTCCGGGTACTCGGCGTTCAACGCTTCGTAGCAGTCGGAGAGGGCAGTGGCGGCGCCGATTTCGATGCGGTCGGCGAAGGTCTCGATGCGCTTCATTTCGGCGACGTTGCCGACGTAGATCATCACCGGCAGGGTGCGGTGGAACTGGGTGACTTCCAGCGCCAGATCGGTGCCGCCAGCGAGCAGCCGGGCTTGTGGGTAAGCATCATAGAGATCGGCCAGATCAGCGACGGTCAGCGGCACCAGGCAACGCTTGTCGCCGCTGTTGAGTTCTCCGATATCGGTCGGCGCGATGGACTTGAGGCGGGCGATGGTTTCGGCTTCACGGGCGTCGAACTGATCCGCTGGTTTGGCGCAGCAGGATTGTTCGGCGGCGGCGAGGATTGGCCGGTAGCCGGTGCAGCGGCAGAGGTTGCCGGCCAGCGCTTCGTGGGCCTTGGCCTGGTCCGGTGCATCGCTGTTCTTTTGCAGGGCGAACAGCGACATGACAAAGCCGGGGGTGCAGAAACCGCACTGCGAGCCGTGGCACTCGACCATGGCTTTCTGCACGCTGTGAAGTTCGCCTTTGTGTTTGAGGTCTTCGACGCTGATCAGCTGTTTGCCGTGCAAGGACGAGACGAAAGTCAGGCACGAATTGAGGCTGCGATAGCGGATGTGTTCACGCCCCGTGTCATCGGTCTGCAACTCGCCAACCACCACGGTGCAGGCGCCGCAGTCGCCGCTGGCGCAACCTTCTTTGGTGCCGGGCTTGCCCACGTGTTCGCGCAGGTAGTTGAGCACAGTCAGATTCGGGTCCAGGGCGTGCTCGCTACGGAGTTCCTGGTTAAGTAAAAACTGGATCACGGAAGGCCTCGCAGACTCATTATTGTTGTTAACCGACGTGGACCGAATTTAGCAGGTCTGACTTTTCGGTCAATGGTTTTCTGACTTAAAGGTCAGGAAAATCCGTTTCGTCGATCAACAGCGTGTCTATTCAGTATTGACCTTCATCGGTCACCGCGCTTTTTTGCGGGATTCGTGCCAAAAACCGCTGAGTGGGCACTCCGCCATGACCGTGCATTTGCGCTACACTGCGCCGCTTGTGCAGATCGATAGAGTTTGAAGGACAACCATGACGTTCAAGGCGCCGGACAGCCTCGCCGAGCAAATCGCTCACCACCTCGCCGAACGCATCATTCGTGGCGAAATGAAGCCGGGAGAGCGCATCCAGGAACAGAAGGTCACGCTGGCGCTCAACGTCAGCCGCGGTTCGGTCCGCGAAGCCTTGCTGATCCTTGAGCGCCGTCACCTGATCGCGATCCTGCCGCGTCGTGGCGCCCACGTTACCGAGCTGACGCCGCACAAGGTGCAGAGCCTGTGCACGCTGATGAGCGAGCTGTACATCCTGCTCGGCAATTCCGTGTCCAACGGCTGGCAAGTGCAGTCGGACATGGCGCCGTTCGTACAGATCCAGCAGCGCCTGACCGCCAATTACGAGCGCGGCGATATCCGCAGCTTCGTCGATGACAGCTTCGCGGTGATGCGCGCCGCCTATCCGTTTGCCAACAATCCGTATCTGCAGGAAACCGTCGAGAACCTCCAGCCGGCGATGAGCCGTGCCTACTTTCTCGCCCTCGAACAGCGCAAAGCGGAGATGAGCGAGTTCCTCGAGCTGTTCGAACGCTTGCTCGCTGCCGTGCTCGCCCGTGATTTGCCGCAGATCCGCATCGTGCTCACGGCGTACGCCCAGCGCAGCTGCGATCTGGTGGTGTCTGCGCTGACGGTTGCCTGAGCGTGCGGCTAAAGTGCATCAAACTGGCGGGGTTCAAGTCCTTCGTCGACCCGACCACGGTGAACTTCCCCAGTAACATGGCGGCGGTCGTCGGGCCGAACGGTTGCGGCAAGTCGAACATCATCGACGCCGTGCGCTGGGTGATGGGCGAAAGTTCGGCGAAGAACCTCCGTGGCGAGTCGATGACCGACGTCATCTTCAACGGCTCGACCAGCCGCAAACCGGTAAGCCAGGCGAGCATCGAACTGGTGTTCGATAACTCCGACGGCACGCTGCTCGGCGAATACGCCGCCTACGCGGAGATTTCCATCCGCCGCAAAGTCACCCGCGACAGCCAGACCACTTATTACCTCAACGGCACCAAATGCCGTCGGCGCGACATCACCGATATCTTCCTCGGCACCGGCCTCGGCCCGCGCAGCTACTCGATCATCGAACAGGGGATGATCTCCAAGCTGATCGAGTCCAAGCCTGAAGACCTGCGTAACTTCATCGAAGAAGCCGCCGGCATCTCGAAATATAAAGAGCGCCGCCGCGAGACCGAGAACCGCATCCGCCGCACCCACGAGAACCTCGCACGCCTGACCGACCTGCGCGAAGAGCTGGAGCGCCAGCTCGAACGTCTGCACCGTCAGGCCGAGGCGGCGAAAAAGTACCAGGAGCTCAAGGCCGAAGAGCGTCAGCTCAAGGCGCAACTGTCGGCCCTGCGCTGGCAGGATCTCAACGAGCAGGTCGGCCAGCGCGAGTCGATCATTGGCAACCAGGAAGTCAGCTTCGAAGCGTTGGTCGCCGAGCAGCGTAACGCCGACGCGGCCATCGAACGCCTGCGCGACGGCCACCACGACCTGTCCGAGCGCTTCAATCTGGTGCAGGGCCGCTTCTATTCGGTCGGCGGCGACATCGCCCGGGTCGAGCAGAGCATTCAGCACGGCCAGCAGCGTTTGCGCCAGTTGCAGGACGATCTGAAAGAAGCCGAGCGCGCGCGTCTGGAAACCGAATCGCACCTGGGCCACGACCGCACCTTGCTGCTGACCCTCGGTGAAGAGCTGGACATGCTCACCCCCGAGCAGGAAGTCACCAGCGCCGCCGCCGAAGAAGCCGCCGCTGCGCTTGAAGAAGCCGAAACCACCATGCACGGCTGGCAGGAGCAGTGGGACGCCTTCAACCTGACGGCTGCCGAACCGCGCCGTCAGGCCGAAGTGCAACAGTCGCGGATCCAGCAGCTGGAAAGCAGCATGGAGCGCTTGGCCGACCGGCAGAAACGCCTCGGCGAAGAACGTGCGTTGCTTTCAGCCGATCCGGAAGATGCGGCGATCATGGCGCTCAACGAGCAGCTCGCCGAGTCCGAAGCGACCCTGGAAGATTTGCAGACCAGCGAAGAAGCGCAGGTCGAAAAGCTCGAACAACTGCGTCAGGAATTGCAGCAGGCCTTGACCGCCCAGCAGCAGGCGCAGGGCGATCTGCAGCGGCTCAACGGGCGTTTGGCATCGCTGGAAGCCTTGCAGCAGGCCGCGCTCGACCCGGGCACCGGCACCGCCGAATGGTTGAAGGAACACAACCTCGCCGAGCGTCCGCGTCTGGCCGAAGGCCTGAAGGTCGAGGCGGGTTGGGAGCTGGCGGTGGAAACCGTGCTTGGCGCCGATCTGCAAGCGGTGTTGGTCGACGACTTCAGCGGTTTTGATTTGTCCGGTTTCACCCAAGGCGACTTGCGTCTGCTCAGCCCGGCCAGCGATGGCGTGCGAGTGGCGGGCAGCCTGTTGGATAAAGTCGAGGCGCAGATCGATCTGTCGCCGTGGCTTGGTCAGGTCAAACCAGTCGACAGCCTTGAACAGGCACTGGCCTTGCGCGGCCAGTTGAGCGCCGGGCAAAGCCTGATCAGCCGCGACGGCTATTGGGTCGGTCGGCACTTCTTGCGTGTACGTCGCGCCAGCGAAGCGGAAAGCGGCATGCTCGCCCGTGGCCAGGAAATCGAAGACCTGCAACTGGAGCGCGAAGAACGCGAAGCCACGGTCGAGGCCATGGAAACCCGTCTGCAAACCTTGCGTGCGCAACAGCGCCAGCAGGAAAACGGCCGCGAGCATTTGCGTCGTTTGCTGCAGGACGAAGCGCGCCAGCAAGGCGAATTGAAAGCGCAGCTGTCCGCCGGCAAAGCCAAGGCCGAACAGCTGACATTGCGTCGCACCCGTCTTGATGAAGAACTGGTCGAACTCGCCGAACAGCGCGAGCTTGAGCACGAACAGGTCGGCGAAGCGCGCATGAATTTGCAGGAAGCGCTGGACGCCATGGCGCTGGACACCGAACAGCGCGAGTTACTGCTGGCCCAGCGCGACAGCCTGCGCGAGCGCCTTGATCGCGTGCGTCAGGAAGCGCGGCAGCACAAGGATCACGCCCATCAACTGGCCGTGCGTCTCGGCTCGTTGCGCGCCCAGCATGACTCCACGCGTCAGGCGCTGGAGCGTCTGGAAATGCAGGCCGAGCGCCTGACTGAGAAGCGCGAACAGTTGAGTCTGAATCTGGAGGAGGGCGAGGCGCCGCTGGAAGAGCTGCGCCTCAAACTCGAAGAGTTGCTCGACAAGCGCATGACCGTTGACGAAGAACTCAAGACTGCGCAGATCGCCCTGGAAGACGCCGATCGCGAATTGCGCGATGCGGAAAAACGCCGGACCCAGGCCGAACAGCAATCGCAGCTGATTCGCGGCCAGCTCGAACAGCAGCGCATGGAGTGGCAAGGCCTGACCGTGCGCCGCAAGGCCTTGCAGGACCAATTGCTTGAAGATGGCTACGATCTCAACGGCGTGCTCGCGACATTGACGGCGCAAGCCAGTGAACGCGAAGCCGAAGAAGAACTCGAACGCATCAACGCGCGGATTCAGCGCCTGGGCGCGATCAACCTCGCGGCCATCGATGAATACACGCAACAATCGGAGCGTAAACGTTATCTGGATGCGCAGGACGCCGATCTGGTCGAGGCGCTGGAGACCCTGGAAAACGTCATTCGCAAGATCGACAAGGAAACCCGCAATCGTTTCAAAGATACCTTTGATCAGATCAATGGCGGTTTACAGGCACTTTTTCCAAAAGTTTTCGGCGGTGGACGGGCGTATTTGGAACTGACGGGCGAAGATCTACTCGATACAGGGGTGACGATCATGGCGCAGCCGCCCGGGAAGAAGAACAGCACCATCCATTTGCTCTCCGGTGGCGAAAAAGCCCTGACTGCATTGGCCCTGGTTTTTGCCATCTTCAAGTTGAACCCGGCGCCGTTCTGCATGCTCGACGAGGTTGACGCGCCACTGGATGACGCTAACGTTGGACGCTACGCACGGCTGGTCAAAGAGATGTCGCAGACCGTGCAGTTCATCTACATCACCCACAACAAGATCGCCATGGAAATGGCCGAGCAGTTGATGGGCGTGACCATGCATGAACCGGGTTGTTCGCGGCTGGTGGCGGTGGATGTCGAGGAGGCGATGGCGATGGTGGACGCCTAGCGGCGGTGCTGCAAGTGACAAGCTCCAGGCTGCAGGTGGACGGCTTGTGGCTTGGAGCTTAAAGCTTGTAGCTGCGAAGCCTTTGATCGTGCTAGTTTAATGTCAATTTTTCGTATACGTGGGCAAAACGCCTGTCAGAACATAGAGTTGGCGCCACGTTTTAAAGCGGTTTACGCAGTGTAAACCCCTTATTTTTCAGCATTTTTTATAGAGGCACGGGATTACATGGAAATCGGTCTGCGCGAGTGGCTGATCGTCATCGGCATCATTGTGATAGCCGGTATTCTTTTCGATGGCTGGCGCCGTATGCGCGGCGGCAAGGGAAAGCTGAAATTCCGTCTCGACCGGAGCCTGTCCAATCTGCCGGACGAGGACACCAGCGCCGAGCTGTTGGGCCCGGCCCGCGTGCTGGACACGCACAAGGAGCCGCAACTGGACGAGCACGATCTGCCGTCGGTGAGCATGCCCAACCGCGAAGCCCGCGAGCCGCGTGAATCCGGTTCCAAACGTGGCAAGCGCGGCAGCAATGGCCCGGCGCAGGGCGACCTGAACCTCGACCTCGATCTGGACGGCGGTCCGAGCTTCAGCAGCCGTGACGACGATTTCGCCGAAG
The DNA here is from genome assembly GCF_003105095.1 of Pseudomonas sp. NDM. Lineage (NCBI taxonomy): Bacteria > Pseudomonadati > Pseudomonadota > Gammaproteobacteria > Pseudomonadales > Pseudomonadaceae > Pseudomonas > Pseudomonas sp. NDM. Next base: position 11,270 of record NZ_QETJ01000094.1, read on the forward strand.
ACAGCAAGCCTGCACCGACCGTGGCGGAAAAAGATCAGCCGCAAGCCGAAGAGGTCCTGGTGATCAGCGTGATCTGCCGCGATCCGGCTGGCTTCAAGGGCCCGGCGCTGCTGCAGAACATTCTCGAAAGCGGTCTGCGTTTTGGCGAGATGGATATTTTCCACCGCCACGAAAGCATGGCTGGCAACGGTGAAGTGCTGTTCTCCATGGCCAACGCGGTCAAGCCGGGCATTTTCGATCTGGACGACATCGACCATTTCAGCACTCCGGCGGTGAGCTTCTTCCTCGGTCTGCCAGGCCCGCGTCATCCGAAACAGGCTTTCGACGTGATGGTCGCGGCAGCACGCAAGCTGTCCCAGGAGCTGAACGGCGAACTGAAAGATGACCAGCGCAGCGTGCTGACCGCGCAGACGATCGAGCACTACCGTCAGCGCATCGTCGAGTTCGAACGCCGCGCATTGACCCAGAAGCGCTAAGGCCAGAGCGCAGTTGTGGCGAGGGAGCTTGCTCCCGCTGGGTTGCGAAGCGACCCCAAATTTACGGCGGCTTCGCCACCGAGCGGGAGCAAGCTCCCTCGCCACAAGGTCTACCACCTTGAGCGACTATGATTAGACACTGGAGCAGCCTCGGCTGCTCTTTTGCTTTGTGAGAGAACACCCATGACCGCCGCCAAAACCCGCATTCTAGAGCTGCGCGCTGAGCTGGATCAGCACAACTATCGCTACCATGTTCTCGACGAACCGAGCATTCCGGACGCCGAGTACGACCGCTTGTTCCACGAGCTCAAGGCACTGGAAGCAGCCAACCCGGAACTGATCACCAGCGACTCGCCGACCCAGCGCGTCGGCAGCATGGCGTTGACCGCGTTCACTCAGGTGCGTCACGAAATTCCGATGCTCAGCCTCGGCAACGCCTTCGAAGAATCCGACATGCGCGAGTTCGATCGCCGCGTTAACGAAGGTCTCGACGTGCCGGCCGGCGATCTGTTCGGTGGTAGCGCGGCGGTGGAATACAGCTGCGAGCCGAAGCTCGATGGCCTGGCGGTCAGCCTGCTGTATCAGGACGGTCTGCTGGTACGTGGCGCCACCCGAGGCGATGGCACCACTGGCGAAGACATCAGTGTCAACGTGCGCACGGTGCGCAACATTCCTCTGAAGCTGCACGGCGAAGGCTGGCCGGCGACGCTGGAAGTGCGCGGTGAAGTGTTCATGTCCAAGGCCGGTTTCGAGCGACTCAACGCCTCGCAACTGGAGATCGGCGGCAAGACCTTCGCCAACCCGCGCAACGCTGCTGCGGGCAGTCTGCGCCAGCTCGATTCGAAGATCACCGCCAACCGGCCGCTGGAATTCTGCTGCTACGGCATCGGTCAGGTGTCCCACGACATTTCCGACACCCACATCGGCAACCTCAAGCAGTTGCAGAAGTGGGGCATGCCGATCAGTCACGAACTGAAGCTGGCCAAGGGCATCGACGAGTGCCTGGAGTACTACCACGACATCGGCGCACGGCGTAATGCACTCGCTTATGAAATCGACGGCGTGGTGTTCAAGGTCAACAGCATTGCCGACCAGCGTGAACTGGGCTTCCGCGCCCGCGAACCGCGCTGGGCGATCGCGCATAAATTCCCGGCGATGGAAGAACTCACCGAGCTGCTTGACGTTGAATTCCAGGTCGGCCGCACCGGTGCGGTGACTCCGGTGGCGCGTCTGAAACCGGTGAAAGTCGCCGGCGTCACCGTGGCCAACGCCACATTGCACAACATGGACGAAGTGGCACGTCTGGGCCTGATGATCGGCGACACGGTGATCATTCGCCGCGCCGGCGATGTGATTCCGCAAGTGGTGCAGGTGGTCACCGAGCGTCGTCCTGATAACGCGCGCCCGGTCGCCATCCCTGAAAGCTGCCCGGTATGCGGCTCGCATGTCGAACGCACGCAACTGGTCAAGCGCAGCAAGGGCAAGGAAACCTTCAGCGAAGGCGCGGTGTATCGCTGCGTCGGCCGATTGGCCTGTGGCGCGCAACTCAAGCAGGCGATCATTCACTTCGTTTCGCGCCGGGCCATGGACATCGAAGGTCTGGGCGACAAGAGCGTCGAGCAACTGGTCGACGAAGGTCTGGTCAGTTCGCCAGCCGATCTGTATGCGCTGAAGTTCGATGACATCGTCGATCTGGAAGGCTTTGCCGAAGTCTCGAGCAACAAGCTGCTGAAAGCCATCGAAGACAGCAAGCAACCGAGCCTGGCACGTTTCATCTACGCCCTCGGCATTCCCGATGTCGGCGAAGAAACAGCCAAGGTGCTGGCACGTTCTCTGGGTTCGCTGGAGCGCGTGCAACAGGCCTTGCCGCACGTCCTGACCTACCTGCCGGATGTCGGTCTGGAAGTGGCGCACGAGATTCACAGCTTCTTCGAGGATGCGCACAACCAGCAGGTCATCGGCGAACTGCTCGGCCACGGTTTGCAGATTCAGGACCAAGGGGAGTTGGGCGCGGAGTTCGCCGCCAGTACCACGCTGGGCGGCTTGCTCGACAAGCTGCACATTCCTTTCGTCGGCCCCGGTGGTGCACAGAAACTGGCAGACCGCTTTGGATCGCTGGAAGCGGTGATGAACGCTGACTGGCTGGACATGCGTCAGGCGCTGCCGGAGAAGCAGGCCAACTCGGTGCGCGAGTTCTTCGCCTCGCCCGAGAATCGCCAACTCGCCGAGCAGTCTGAGCAACAACTGCGCAATTTCGGCATGCATTGGCAGAGCGAGAAGAAAGTCGTTGAAGGTTTGCCATTGTCCGGCGAAACCTGGGTGCTGACCGGCAAGGTCGAACTGATGAGCCGGGATGTGGCCAAGGATCATCTGGAAAGCCTTGGTGCCAAGGTTGCCGGTTCCGTGTCGGCGAAAACCCATTGCGTGGTCGCAGGCCCCGGTGCCGGCTCGAAACTGACCAAGGCCAATGAACTCGGGGTCAAGGTCATGGACGAAGAAGCGTTTATCGCCTTCCTCAAAACCCACGGCGTCACTGTGTAAGGGATGCGCCGCTCTTGTGGCGAGGGAGCTTGCTCCCGCTGGGCTGCGGAGCAGCCCCAAACCCTTGCAGGCAAACCGCGGATGATGGATTTGCGACCGAGCGGGAGCAAGCTCCCTCGCCCCAACGGCGGTGTCATCGGGTAGCGCGCGGTATTCGGGAACGATGTTGTCTTGAGGATGATCTAGTCTTGGCCAGTCCCAGGGAGAGATCGCCATGCACCGCTTTTTCGAGCAGCTCAGTTCCCGCATCATCGCGCCGTTCGTGGCCGGATCCTCACGCAACAGCAAAGTCTGGCCGTGCCGTTGTGGCCAGTCGCTGTTCTTTCGCAACAGTCAGTGCCTGGCCTGTAACGCCTTGCTCGGTTATCAACCTGAACAAAGTCGCCTGACCTCGCTGCAGCCTGGGCCGGAAGAGGGCACCTGGACACTCGACGTCGATCCCGACGCCGGCCTGTTCCGCCGCTGCGCCAACCTCGACATGCCCGCCGCCTGCAACTGGCTGCTGCCGGCCAACGATCACGACACCTTGTGCATCGCTTGCAGCCTCAACCGCACCATCCCCGACCTGTCCGTCCCGGAAAACCCCGAGCGCTGGCGCAAGGTCGAGATCGCCAAGCGTCGACTGGTCGCGCAATTGATCACCCTCGGCCTGCCGGTGATCGCGAAAACCGTGGATGAAGAAACCGGGCTGGCGTTCGACTTCATCGGAGTCGACCTGCAAGGCAACGCACCAATGACCGGTCATGCCAACGGTCTGATCACTCTCGACATCCAGGAAGCCGACGATGCCCATCGCGAGCAGGTCAGGGCGCAGATGCACGAGCCCTATCGCACGCTGCTCGGGCATTTTCGCCATGAGGTCGGGCACTATTACTGGGATCGCCTGATCGCCAACGGCCCCTGGCTCGGCGCATTCCGCAACCTGTTCGGCGACGAGCGCGCCAGTTACGCCGAGGCGCTGGACCGGCATTATCAGCAAGGCGCACCGCTGGACTGGCCGCAGCATTACGTCAGTGCCTACGCGACCATGCACCCGTGGGAAGACTGGGCGGAAACCTGGGCGCATTACCTGCACATGATGGACGCCGTAGACACTGCGCTGGGTTTCGGCATGAGCGCGCGGGAAATGGACTTCGATTACCAGCCGTTTCCGACCAGCACCCTGTACGACCCGGAGCACCCCGGCGGGAGCGCGTTCCTGTCATTCGTCAACGCATGGATCGAACTGGCCGGCATGCTCAACGAACTGTCGCGCAGCATGGGCCAGCCGGATTTCTATCCGTTCGTACTGCCGGCCGCGGCGATCGCCAAGCTGCACTTCATTCATCTGGTGATCCAGCAGGCGGGCGGTCGTGCAGACGAAGTTCTGGCCCTGTAGGAGCTGCCGAAGGCTGCGATCTTTATGTCCTTGAACCCGTTCATGTTTTTAATCTGCAACCAACGGTTGTAACTTCATCTCAGACAGGTACAATGGCGCGGCTCGCCGACAGGCAAGCGTCGTTATGGTGACCCCATCGGTCCCCCCGCAACGATTACCCGTGAACCTGGTCAGATCCGGAAGGAAGCAGCCACAGCGGGAACATTGTGTGCCGGGGTGTGGCTGGTGGGGGCACCACCTTAACGAACCATCGAAGGCTTCAGACAGAACTGCATGGGTTTCGCCCACTGCGGTTTTTTTATGCCTGTGATTTGGCTTTTGGCGTTGATCCGCTATCAGAAACGCTCAGATCAGCAGCGCAGCGTCCCGTTGGCCGTGCGGCTGTCGAAGCTGAACAGTGGCATACTCCCTCGCCTGGCATCGAGAGGTAAGGCAAGTGGGTGAAATTGACGATCTGACTCGGGAAAAACTGCGCGAATGGCAGTTGCGTCGTCTGGAAGTCAAGGAACAGATGCGGGAACAGCCCGAGCGAACCCTGGAGCTGTCGCGCTTGCTCGACCTGATGGATGAAGAGCACGCCGCGATTCTGGCGGCTTCGACCGTGTTCAACGCGGTCGAAGAAACGGCGCAGCCGGTCGCGGTGCAGGACCAGCCCGCCGCTGAACCGAGGGCCGGCCAGTACGACCTGCAATTGCACGCCAGCGCTCAAAGCCCTGAACACTTGCGCAAACTGCTCGAAATGGCGCTCTACGAAGTGCAGGCACAGATCGATGCGGACTCGATGACTGACTGCGCAGCTCGACGCGGCATGTCCGGCACGCTGGGCGACTACTCCTTCGAGCTGCGGATCCACCCCGAGGCCGGCAGTGAGGGATGCTTGCCGCCCACCCATGAACTGCGCGACGAGAATGACCAGGACTGATCTGGTGTTGTGTCAAAGCCCAGGCGGCGAGGTTGTATGCACCCGGAACATTTTGATTTGGCCACCCCGGTACTTCTACCGATTACCCATGATGCATGTACGGCGTTGTTGCAGCCCGAGGGTGAAGCGGCACTGGCCGACCTGACTGACCCGGAACTGGCGGCGGTGCTGGTTATCCAGAACCTCGCCCAGGCCACGGAACCGGATTTGAGCGCCAGCGCGGCAGAGAAAATTCTCGCCAGACTCATTGACTGGTCCGTCACCTCCCGGCGCTCTGGATCGACGGGACTGATTTCAGAGGCGCGGCGATTGTTCGATTCGCGCAAACTGTATTTCGGCCTCAATGCGCTCAAAGGCCTGAACCTGCGGTTTCTCATGGCTGACGAAGTCACTGCGCAGGAATACCTGTTGCCCGACGGGCAATGGGATGTCGAGTACAAGATTCGCCATCAGAAACAGAACAACCCGTTCAGTCAGCAAATGGTCACGCCTCGTGAGCGTGAGCACTGGTTAAGCGCCGCGCAGGACAAGCTGCTGCGGACCTTTCGCGCCAATCTCGACGAAGACCTGCACGTGCAGGGCTATGCGGGCATCGGCAAGAGTTACATGCTCAGTGCGCTGATCGAATGCCTGCGCTCGAAACGCACCCTGGTGCTGGCGCGCACCCCGGCGAAACTGGCGACGTTGCGCAAACACATCACGCAAGTGCACAACACCGAGATCGGTCAGACGTTTTTCGACTTTGCCCAGGCCCAGCTGCTTGGCCCACGGATGCACAGGGCCGGGACGCCTGCGCGGATCCCGAGCAAGCAGGCGCTGGCGCAGGAACTGAATATCTTCGGCTTTCGCCACCATGATGGGCCGGGCACGCTTGAGGTCTGTCTGCGCGTGCTGGAGCTGTATTGCGCGTCAAGAGACCACACGCTGTCCGCCAGGCATCTGCCCCATTTCCAGCAGCCCTTGACCGCCGCAGACTCGCAGGCGCTGCTGGAGTATTCCAGTCGCCTGTGGGTGTATCTGGAGGCCAACCCGGCCTGGGCCAGCCAGAGCGGTTTTCAGACGTTGTTGATGATCAAGCGCGCCAGTCTGGCCGGTTGCCGCGTCCCGCCGCGCTACACCCATGTGATCATCGACGAAAGCCAGGATGTGCCGGCGTCGCTGCTGCAGATCATCGAACGCGGGCAGCAGGTGCTGATCACCCTCGGCGATGAATATCAGCAGGCCAAGGGCGAGCCGCTCAAGCGCAAGCGTGAGGTCCGCCAGAGTGATATCTGCTATTCGGTGCGCTCGGGACGCAACGTCGAGCGCCTGGTCAACCCGCTGATTTCGCGCCACACGCAGAAGAGCAAAGTGCCGTTTGAAGGTGCTCGCCATGCGGACGTCGATATCGAGTACTACCCGCAGGCCTTCGTGCCGCCGGAGGGTTGCGTGGTGCTGACTGCGTCACCGTGGGACACGATGATGTGGGCCATTCACCTGCACGATTGCAATTGCGCCTTCAGTTTCCCTGACAGGGAAGCTCAAGAGGACATCAAGCATTTCATGACCACCGCCATCGAGCTGTTCCGCCGCGATTTCTACAGCGCCGGGTCCAGCGAGAAAGGGCCGCACCCGTTTTTCAGCGACATCGCCGACTGGCAGCAGGTGCGTGAGACCCATCGTTTCGACGAGGCGTTTTTGTGGATCGAAGCGCAACTGCAAGAAGGCTTCATGATTGCCGACCTGACTCGACTGAGCCAGAAGATCATCGACCCAGGCAAGGCCTGCCTGTTGATGATGGCCGAACGGGCCGGTGGCATGGAGTTCAAGCGGGTGCTGTTGACGCGGGCCTTGCTCAGCAATGAGAAATTCAAGGACGCCTATGAGTTCGATCAGCGCATCTGTGCCGTCTACATCGCCATCTCCCGCGCCCGACAACAGCTGTACCTGCCTTACGACGTGGTCGAGTGGATCGACTTTCACGATTACCAGAAATTCCGCGAATCGCACGGCTATTGATATCCCCCTGTAGGAGTGACCATCTGACGCAGGGTGCGTTCGGCAATCGAGCGCCCGGTCAGCCCGACCAGGGTTTCCAGTCGCAGCAGCGCGTCCTGGGCATTGTTGGCGTGCACGGT
>NZ_QETJ01000095.1:0-18525 GCF_003105095.1 Pseudomonas sp. NDM
AGCGGTGTGTCAGTTGGCAAATAGGTGGCTGACACTCCGCTATCGCGAGCAGGCTCACTCCTACAGGGGATTGGGGTGATCCACGCAAATGTAAAAAGCCCCCGCTATTGTGAGATGGCGGGGGCTTTTGTAGTCGGCGGCTCAGATCACTCTTCGGCGACCGAATCCTTGCTCTGGCGCTTCTGAATCAGCTCCACCAGACGCTTGGCCAGCGCCGGGTAGTTTTCATCAAAGTGATGTCCGCCGGGCAGTTTCACTGCTTCGCCAACGGCAGTCCTGTCGGTGCAGCCACTCTCATCCGCCTCTTCTTCACCATAGATGCACACAACCTTCGCCGCTGGCAGCTTGGCCATTTCCGGGCCGGTGGCGGCTTCTTTGCCGGCGTTGCCGAGCCAGCCTTCGACTTCGATTTCGAAGCTGCCGGTGCGGGCGAAGGCGAGCAGGATGATCGCGTCGACGCGCTGCTGTTCGTTCTCTGGCAGGCGGTTGTAGATCGCTGGCAGGACGTCGGCGCCGAACGAGTAGCCGGTGAGGATGAAGCGCTTGGTGCCCCATTTCTGCCGGTAGTGCTGCATCAGTTCGGTGAGGTCCAGGGCGCTTTGTTCCGGGCTCTTGTGCTGCCAGTAGTAGCGCAGGGTGTCGATGCCGACCACCGGGTAGCCGATCTTGGCCATTTCCCCGGCGACGTCGCGGTCGAGGTCGCGCCAGCCGCCGTCACCGGAGAGGAACAGGGTCACGGTGTCGTTGGCCTGACCGGCCGGGACTTCCACTACCGGTATTGCCAGCCCGCCGTTGGCCTTGTCGCCGCCGACGAGGATTTTGCGCAGTTCGTTGTTCAGCACTTGCGGCAGGTTGATGTCGTAGTCGCTGATGCTGGTTTCGGCGTTCGGCTGATCGCGCACGAACCCTGCGCTGGCGTCGTCCGGGTTGTCGTTCCACGCCACCAGCCAGTGGCCATGGGCGGCGGATTTTGGCAGCAGGTGGGTGCAGCCGGGCTTTTCCAGGGCCAGATCGACGGAGATGGCCTGGGCCTTGTCGTCTTTCTGTTCCGCCAGCCAGCGCCACGCCAGTACGGCGCCCGGGCCGATGCCGCTGACCAGAGTGGCCGGGCCGTTGAGTTCGCGCAGGCCAGATTGCAGTGCACGGCTTTGCAGCAGGCAGTCCTTGGGCAGAATCACTTGGACAATCTGCGCCGAAGCGCTGCGGCTGAGGGTGGTCAGTTGTTTCTCGGAAAGCTTCTGTTCGTCGGTGACAGCCACCAACACCTGAGCCTTCGGCTTGCTGCCCGGAATCACCCGGGTCATGGCCGCGCCATCGGCGGGTTTGAGCTGTTCGACGGTCGGTTCCGGTGCCGGGCGTTTCAGGTACCAGTAACCGCCGCCGGCAATCACGGCCAGCACAATCAGTGCGGCCAGGATGTACTTCAGGGAGCGTTGAATCATCAGCGTTTCACCAATCCAGTCAAGCCGCCCGCGATCAGGGCGGCAGTGTCGGCCAGCGCCACGAGCGGATCGAGTCCGGCGGGCACGGCCATATAACGGGGTTCCCAGTCAGGCTGGAACTTGTCTTTGAAGCGGCGCAAGCCTTGGAAGTTGTACAGCTGCTCACCACGGCGGAAAACCATCGAGCCCAGACGCTGGGTCAGTGGCGCACCACGGCGGGGTTGCAACCCCGACAACGGCACCATGCCCAGGCTGAAGCGCGCGTATCCGTGACTCTTATAGTGTTGAATCAGGCCGACCATCATGAATTCCATGGTCAGCTTCGGCGCTTCCGGGTGCGCGCGCATCAGGTCGAGACTGGCCAGATCGTGACTGTAAGTCTCAAGCAGATTGGCGAACGCCACCGGACGGCCTTCGAAGCGAATCACCGCGATGCGGAAATGCTTCAGGTAATCGTCGCTGAAACGGCCGAGGGAGAAGCCTTTCTCGCGCACGTTCTTGCCGGTCAACCAGGCATCGGAAATGACCTTCAGCTCATCCATCGGCGCCTGACCCGGCTCATGGATTTCCAGCGACAGACCGTCGCGGGTGCCACGGTTCCAGGTGTAGCGCAGGTCTTTCATCTCCTTGCCCTTGGCTTCCAGATCGAAGCGTTGCAGATCGACCCGGGCTTCTTCGCCGAGTTTGATCGCGGTCAGGCCGATGTCCATGTAGTACGGCAGATTTTCCGCGCGCACTTGATAGAACACGGGGCGGGTGTGGTGGATGTCGCAGAGGTCGCGGAACTGCCAGATCATTTCCGCGCGTTGCTGGCTCGGCCCGATCGGGTCGTACAGCGCCACCAGACTGCGGCCACGCCGGGCGTACATCAGAAACGCCTCGTCGTTGGGATGAAACAGCAGCGCTTTGTCACCGGTCAGCGCGAGGCCGCCATCGGGTTGCGACGAGGCCATGAGGATTTTCGCTGCGCGGTCGAGTTCGTCCGGCGTCGGCAAATGAATCACCGGGCGCGCGGTGCGCAGCAGCCAGGTCAGGGAGATGATCACCAGCAACACCGCCGCGCCGAGCAGCGAGCGCAGGCCGCGCGGCGCGTCAGCGTCGAGGGTGAACTGCCACCACAGTTGATGGCTGTAGGGCACGTCCTGATAGGCGAACAGCAGCAACCAGGCCGAAGCGCCCAGCACGCACAGGCTGGCGACCAGATACAGCGGCGAGAACGGCAGCTCGGTCAGGCGGCTCGGGCGGTAGAAGGAGCGGCGGAACACACCCAGCAGTGCCGCCGTCAGTGTCATCAGCGTGGCTTCTTCCCAGTCGAAGCCTTTGAGCAGCGAAAGCAGGGCGCCGACCAGCAGCAGAATGGTAGTCAGCATCCACGCCGCCGACAGGCGCCGACGCAGGCCTTGGGCGAGCAACAGGCACAAAACGCCAATCAGGCTGGCGCCGAAGTGCGAGGCGTCGACCAGACGATGGGGGATCAGAAAACCGATGTGCTCCAGGCGCGTGTCGATCTCCGGGGTCGCGCCGGAAAACAGCAGCACCACTCCCGACAGGAACACCAGCACCGCCAGAATCGGCGCCGCCAGACCGGACGCGGCGCGCATGGTCTGGGTCTGAAACAGGCGCTGGCCTTCGTTGATCAGCAGCAACACGCAGGCGACCAGCAGCGGCAACACCACGTAGATCAGGCGATAGAGCAGCAGGGCAGCGGCCAGCGGCGCGGCGCCGAGCTTGTCGGCAAACGCGGCAAGCAGAATCGCTTCGAACACGCCAACGCCGCCCGGCACATGACTGAGCACGCCCGCGGCCAGCGCCAACAGGTAGACCAGCAGGAATGGCGCAAACGGCGGCGCTTCCGGCAGCAACAAGTAGAGAACGGTGGCGGCAGCCGCGACGTCGAGAGCGGTGATCAGCAGTTGCAGAAGGGTCAGGCGTCGACCCGGCAGGCGCAATGTCCGCCGACCGGCGCGAACCAGCAGATTGTCGGGGTAGGGTTGTTCCGGCAGACGACGGCGATAGATGCCGACCGCTAACACGGCACCGAGGATCAGTACGGCGGCGGCGACCGAACCAAGCAAGATTTCCGACAGTCCCAGCGCTTGCGAGGCAGCAGGCAGATTGCTCAACGTTGCCAGCGCAGCCAGCGGCGGCAATGCGCAGCCCAGCGAGAGGCTGGCGAACAGCGTCATGTGCGCAACTTCTGACGCACCGACACCCAACCGCGCATATAAACGATAACGAACCGAGCCGCCGGACAGCAGCGACAGGCCAATCGCATTGCCGATGGCAAACGCGGTGAAGCCGCCGAGGGCGAGCGTACGCGGCGGCAGCTTCACGCCAGCGTAGCGGCTGGCCGACCATTCATAGCCGAGCAGAATGATGAAGCCGACCACGGTCGCGCCAATGGCGCCGAGCAGGGCCGGTTTTGGTACGTCGAGAATCGAGTCATGCAACGCGTCGAGATCGAGCTCGGCGAGCAGATGGCGGCAGGCAATCAGGGCAATGGCAAACAGCAGCAACGTCACCGCCAGACCGATCGGCTGACGGTATTTGCTTAACCGATCCAGCCAGCGCAAACGCTGGGGTTTGATCGGTTGTTCTGCTGTAACGGTGTCTTGTGGATCAGACGAGTTGGCGCGCATCAATCACCTCTTGGATTGTGCGCGACAGGATGGAGGTATCCAGCCAAGTTACCAATCCCTGTAGAAAAAAATAATCACAAAATACTACGCCTCTCGTCGGGCATCGGCGAGGGCAGTTCCTGGATTGCAGAAAGCCTGTCTGCGACTCAAGCATAGTCGCAACACAGCAGTTCTGATGATCCCCAGCGGTTCACTGCACAGTGACAGATCATTGTTGCGAAAGGACTTTTTCGACAGATACAAAAAAGGCCACTCTTTCGAGTAGCCTTTTTTGATGTTTGGTTGCGGGAGCCGGATTTGAACCGACGACCTTCGGGTTATGAGCCCGACGAGCTACCAGACTGCTCCATCCCGCGTCTGTGTGGCGGCATTCTACAGGCGAACGGCGAGGTGTCAACCGCTAATCCCCGAATGGGTCAAATAACTGCGAAATCGCGGCAAACGGTCGCAGGCGCGCGTTAAGTTTCGGAAATCCAAAGAAATCCTGTTCTTCCCCAACCTGTGTCGCACGACGCTGGTTGGACAAAACAGGCGCGCACAAAAAAGGCCACTCTTTCGAGTAGCCTTTTTCGATGTTTGGTTGCGGGAGCCGGATTTGAACCGACGACCTTCGGGTTATGAGCCCGACGAGCTACCAGACTGCTCCATCCCGCGTCTGTGTGGCGGCATTCTACAGAGGTTCGCGAGTGTGTCAACCTGGATCTGGATAAATCTGTTGAGGTTCAAGCGCTTAGCATCTTTTCGGGACCCGGTGATCGGCGCGCAGGGCAGGCCGCGCAAGGCTTTCAGCTCTATTGACCGCTGATCTCTGATTGAGAAACTAAATTCATAAGAAATTTCCTACGGTCGGAAAAGAACATTCAACCACTGGTGCTATATACAGGTGCCAATGAGATACTGCCGCTCCGGCTTGCCACGTTGCTTTTTCCGACATGACCCAGCGAAAAATCATCCACATCGACTGTGACTGTTTCTACGCCGCCATCGAGATGCGCGACGACCCGCGTCTGGCCGGCAAGCCACTGGCGGTGGGTGGTTCGGCGGACCGTCGCGGGGTGATCGCCACCTGCAACTATGAAGCGCGCGCCTATGGCGTGCGCTCGGCAATGGCCTCCGGGCATGCGTTGAAGCTGTGCCCGGACCTGACCATAGTCAAGCCGCGCATGGACGCTTATCGGGAAGCGTCGAAGGAAATTCATACGATCTTCGCCGACTACACCGATCTGATCGAGCCGCTGTCGCTGGACGAGGCTTACCTGGATGTGTCCGACAGCGCGCATTTCGGCGGCAGCGCCACGCGCATCGCCCAGGACATCCGCCGCCGGGTTTCCAATCAACTGCACATCACCGTTTCCGCTGGCGTGGCGCCGAACAAGTTTCTGGCGAAGATCGCCAGCGACTGGAAGAAACCCAACGGCTTGTTCGTGATCACCCCGGATCAGGTCGAGGATTTCGTCAGCGGTCTGCCCGTCAGCAAGCTGCATGGCGTCGGCAAGGTCACCGCCGACAAGCTCGGCAAGCTCGGCATCGTTGACTGCCAGCACTTGCGCGAATGGGGCAGGCTGGCGCTGGTGCGCGAATTCGGCAGTTTTGGCGAGCGATTGTGGAATCTCGCCCGGGGGATCGATGACCGCCTGGTGCACAACGACAGTCGACGTCAGTCGATCAGTGTGGAAAACACCTACGATGTTGATCTTCCGGATTTGCGCGCCTGCCTCGACAAATTGCCCGAGCTGCTCGACACCCTGAAAAACCGCATGGCGCGGATCGACAGCAGTTACCGACCGGGCAAGCCGTTCGTCAAAGTCAAATTTCATGACTTTACCCAGACCACACTGGAACAGGCCGGGGCAGGGCGGGACCTGGGCAGTTATCAGTTGCTGCTGACTCAGGCGTTCAATCGCGGCGGCAAGCCGGTGCGGTTGTTGGGAGTGGGGGTGAGGCTGGAGGATTTGCGCGGCGGGTTTGAGCAGATGGAGTTGTTTGAGCGGTAGATCGTCAAAGCAAAAGATCGCAGCCTTCGGCAGCTCCTACACCGGGATGGTGTACACCCTGTAGGAGCTGCCGAAGGCTGCGATCTTTCAAGGCTTAATTCGGCCCCGGATCAGCCACTAAACGCCCGGCATCCTTGGCCAAAGACTTGAGAAACTCAGTCTGCAACTCCGGATCATTGCGCGTCAGTTCGATCAGGCTTTGTTCCAGTTCGCTGGCTTCCTCTTCCAGGCCCAGTTCCGACAGGCGTTTGACCCGGTGCACCCACTGGCTCACCTCGTCATCTTCCAGATCGTCATAAATCAGCCCGTGCGCTTCCAGCAACTTGCCGCGCAGGTGACCGCTGAGCATCAGTGTCGAGTCGGAGTGCACGTCATCCTTTGCGTCTTCGACACTGATCTGCAAGCGGCCGATATGATTGAGGTCATGTTCGGCGAAAGGACTGTCGAGCAGGTTCAAGCGCAGCACGCCGTTGCGGTCGGTGGTCATGTCGAACGTCTGCTTGCCGGCCTTCACCTGCACCGGGCGCTCGCTCCATGGCAGGCTCGAATACTCCGTGCGCTTGTCGCGCTGGACTTCGTCGATGCCCGCGAGGTTCTGCTGCGCGCGACCGTTGGACTGCGCGTTCATGAACGGGTTGAGCCCGGCGAAACCGTAGCTCAGCCAATCCTTGGTGACGCTGTCCGGCAGGTTGCCGAGGGCGAACACGTTGACCACGTTCGCACCGACACCACCGACCACGGCCACCGCGCCCAGCGGAATCTCATAGACTTCGCGCCAGGGTTGGTAAGGCGTGTAGCGGTCGTAACGGCGGGTGACTTCGAACTCGGTGACTTCGAAGGTCTTCTGCTCGTTGATCTTCACGCGTCGCTGCGGCAGCTCGAGCACCTTGGGCTCGCCGACATCGATCTGCAGGCTGTGATCAAGCAACTTTCGCTCGACCCGCTCTTCGTGCTCGCTGCGTTGCGACATGTGATTGGCGCAGCCGCTGACCAGCAGGGCGCCGCACAGGGCGGCGCCACCGAGGCCTAAGGTGTTTCGCTTGAACATGACGTCTCTATCTGGTTTCAGCGGCGGATACGGGCCTGAAGGAAGGACACAACATCGGCCACCGGCAGCGCTTGCGCCTCTGCTGCGGAACGACTCTTGTATTCCAGGTTGCCTTCGGCGAGGCCGCGGTCGCTGACCACGATCCGGTGTGGAATGCCGATCAGCTCCATGTCGGCGAACTTGATGCCCGGGCTGGTTTTCTTGTCGCGATCGTCCAGCAGCACTTCGAAACCGGCCGCCGTCAGTTCGGCATACAGCTTGTCGGTGGCTTCGCGAACCTGCTCGGTTTCATAGCGCAGCGGTACCAGAGCGATCTGGAATGGCGCCAGCGTGTCGCTCCAGATGATGCCGTTGGCGTCGTTGTTCTGCTCGATCGCAGCGGCAACCACGCGGGATACGCCAATGCCGTAGCAGCCCATTTCCAGGGTCACCGGCTTGCCGTTCTCGCCCAGCACTTCGCACTTCATCGCCTTGCTGTACTTGTTACCCAGCTGGAAGATGTGGCCGACTTCGATGCCGCGCTTGATTTCCAGCGTGCCTTTACCGTCCGGACTTGGGTCGCCAGCAACGACATTGCGCAGGTCGGCAACGGTCGGAATCGGCAGATCACGCTCCCAGTTCACGCCGAAGTAGTGCTTGTCGTCGATGTTGGCGCCGATGCCGAAGTCGCTCATCATCGCGACCGAGCGGTCGATGATGATCGGCAGCGGCAGATTCAACGGGCCGAGCGAGCCAGCGCCGGCGCCGATCGCATCACGCAGTTCGGCATCGGAGGCCATCACCAGCGGGCTGGCCACGCCTGGCTGGTTGGCAGCCTTGATTTCGTTCAGTTCGTGGTCGCCACGGATGACCAGCGCGATCAGCTTGCCTTCTTCTTCGGCATGAACGATCAGGGTCTTGATGGTCTTTTCAATCGGCAGATTGAATTTTTCCACCAGCGCCGCGATGGTTTTGGTGTCCGGTGTGTCGACCAGGCGCAGCTCTTCGGTTGGCGCAGGGCGCGAGGTTTCCCGTGGCACCGCTTCGGCTTTTTCGATGTTCGCTGCGTAGTCGGAACCGTTGCTGAAAACGATATCGTCTTCGCCGGACTCGGCCAGCACGTGGAACTCGTGGGAGCCGGCGCCACCGATCGAACCGTTATCGGCTTCTACCGGGCGGAATTTCAGGCCCAGACGCGTGAACACGTTGCAGTACGCCTCGTGCATGCGGTCATAGGTGATCTGCAGCGACGCCTGGTCGGCGTGGAAGGAGTAGGCGTCCTTCATGATGAATTCGCGGCCGCGCATCAAACCGAAGCGTGGGCGGATTTCGTCACGGAATTTGGTCTGGATCTGGTACAGGTTGATCGGCAGCTGTTTGTAGCTGCTCAACTCGTTGCGCATCAGATCGGTGATCACTTCTTCGTGGGTCGGGCCCGCGCAGAAATCACGACCGTGGCGGTCTTTGATGCGCAGCAGCTCAGGGCCGTATTCTTCCCAGCGCCCCGATTCCTGCCACAGCTCGGCCGGTTGGGTGCTCGGCATCAACACTTCCAGAGAACCGGCAGCGTTCATTTCTTCGCGAACGATGGCTTCGACCTTGCGCATGACTCGCAGGCCCATGGGCAGCCAGGTGTACAGGCCCGAGGCAAGCTTGCGGATCATGCCGGCGCGCAGCATCAGCTGATGACTGATCACGACCGCGTCGGAAGGCGTTTCTTTCTGTGTGGCGAGCAAAAATTGACTGGTGCGCATGGTTGGCCGTTGTCGGTTGCTATGACTGGAAATGACGGAGCAGTGTACCGGCGAGTTTTGCTGACGTACAGAAGTGTGGCCGGCGCAGAGGTCCGGTGGCGGGATTCCTCCCGTCACCGGCGAAGTGTCCTACGATTCTTCGGTTGCGGGCGTCGGTGCGGGTTCGGGCGTCGGTGCCGGCCCTTCGCGGCGGCGCTCCTGAAACCAGTGCAGCGCAATCAGCAGCAGCGTCGGCACGCCGAGCAGGGCGGTAATGAGGAAGAAGCTGTGATAGCCGAACTTCTCGACCAGCACGCCGGAATAGCCGCCCATCAGGCGCGGCAGCAGCAACATGATCGAGCTGAGCAGGGCATATTGCGTGGCCGAGAATTTCAGGTTGGTCAGGCTCGACAGGTAGGCGACGAACGCTGAAGTCGCCAGGCCCGAGCTGAAGTTGTCGAGGGAAATGGTCACCACCAGCATCTGCAGGTTCGGACCCATGTCCGCGAGCATCACGAACAGCAGGTTGGTCGCCGCCGAAGCCACGCCGCCGATAAACAGGATCGGCAGGATGCCGAAGCGCACGATCAACAGGCCGCCCATGCCGGCGCCGACGAGGGTCATGATCAGGCCGAAGATCTTGCTGACGCTGGCAATCTGATCCTTGGTGAAGCCCTGGTCGATGTAGAACACGTTGGCCATCACGCCCATCACCGTGTCCGACATCCGGTAGGTGGCGATCAGGCCCAGCAGCAACAGCGCCTGCCAGCGGTAACGCAGGATGAAGTCATTGACCGGCGTCAGCACCGGCGCCAATCCACGCCGGCCCATGGCCGACAGACACATCCCCGTGAGTAGCGTATAGAGAATGGCGCGAAGGAAAGCGCGGTCTTCGAGCAGCAGGTCGAGCGGGCTCATGTCGCCGAACAGCACGCCAGCGAAATCAGTGTTGTACAGCTGGGTGAACATCGCCGGTACGGAAACCAGCAAAACGATCAGCACGAACACCGACATCAATTGATGCATGAACGTATAGCGCCCGGCCTGCAACTGCGTGCGCAGCGGCACCGGCGGCTCACGCATGAACAGCGTGGTGAGCAGCGCGGGCACCATCAATGCGCCGAACAGCACATAGGTGCCGGTCCACGCCGCGTGCTTATAGTTGAAACCGGTAGAGCCGAAACCTTCGGCGAAGAACAGCGCGCCGGCGGTGGCGAGCAGGGCGGCGACGCGGTAACCGGACATGTAACTGGCGGCGAGGGCGGCCTGGCGGCTGTCATCGGCGATTTCCAGGCGATAGGCGTCGACCGCGATGTCTTGTGTGGCTGAGGCAAAAGCGACGACGACGGCAATCGCGATCAGCCAGGACAAATGCTTCTGCGGATCACAGAAACCCATGCCGATCAGACCAAGAATCACCAGTGCCTGAGAGAGCACCAGCCAGGAACGGCGACGACCGAGTTTGCCCAGCAAGGGCAGGCGCCATTGGTCGAGCAGCGGTGACCAGACCCATTTGAACGCATACGCCAGGCCGATCAGGCTGGCATAGCCGATGGTTTCACGGGCTACGCCCGCTTCACGCAGCCACACGGAGAGCGTTGAGAACACCAGCATGTACGGCAGGCCGGCGGCAAAACCGAGCAACAACAGCACGAGCGTCGAAGGACTGGCATAGGCGGCGAGCGCGGCGCGCCAGGTTTTACGGGGCATGGGCTGAAGTCTGCCTCAAAATTGCGAAAACAAAGCGCGCACTCTAACCGCTGTGCTCTACCGGACGCCAGCCATGGCGCCGAATATCCACACGATTGTTCTGGATGGTGATGCCTTCCATGCGCAAGCGCGCGCGTTGTTCATCACCGGAGGGACTGCCGACCGGCAGGCTGATGCGTCCGCCGGCACCCAATACGCGGTGCCAGGGCAGCCTGGTGTCGCCGGGCAACTGGCTCAAGGTGCGCCCGACCCAGCGCGCGGCGCGGCCCAGTCCGGCCAGTTCGGCCAGCTGTCCATAACTGACGACTTTGCCTTCGGGCACTTGCGCGAGCGTCGAGTAGAGCGCCGTGCGTCGGATTTGCGCATCGTTTTCGACGCTGTCGAGCGGGTCTTTCACGTACGCGGCTCCTGAGCATTGGCGTGATGATGGCGACAAGGGTAATCGCTCGTGGCGCAGTTGAGAAATGAACTCAATTGAAATAGTCCGGTCAGTCCTTGTCTTGGGCAAAATCCTACGGATAATGCCGACCCTTTTCGCCAACTCTGAGCCCCCGGTCTGCTTATGTTCCCCAGAACCTTGTTGTGCCTTGCTGTTTTCAGCACGTCCACGCCCCTGCTTGCCGACACCGTCTGGTTGAAAAACGGCGACAAGTTGAGTGGCACTATCACGGTCTTCGACGGCGGAAAGCTGTTGATCCAGACCAAATACGCCGGTGCCGTGGCAATTGACTGGAAAGAGGTCAAGACCCTCGACAGCGATCAGCACTTGCTGGTGAAGCAGGACGCCTATGCCGGCGAAGTGTCGAAATCGCTCACCGCGGCCGACGACGGCAAGGTCACCCTGGCCAATGGCGAGGCGCCGAAGACAGTCGAGCTGGCGAGCATTCAGCAGATCCTCAAGCCCAAGCCGATCGTCACCGACCTGGTGTGGAAGGGCAACGTCGACCTGGCGCTGGATTATCAGCGCGCCGAAAAGGACACCGACGATTACGATGTTGGCTTCAAAACTTCCGCTCGCCATGGTCGCTGGCGGCATATCGCTGAGGGCGAGTACAACCGCGAAGTGCAGGATGCGGAAACCACCACCAACAACTGGCGCGCCGAATACTCCCTCGACCGCTTCCTCACCGATCAGTGGTTCTGGCAGGGGCGCATCAACTACAAGCGTGATCACATCGAAGAGCTGGCGCGTCAGCGTGTGGTCGGTACCGGTCCGGGCTACCAGTTCTGGGACGACGAACTGGGCGCGTTCTCGCTGGGTTCGTTGCTTAACCGCACCGACTATGAATACCGCGATGGCAGCAAGGACAACTTCTATTCCGTCGCCATGAAGTGGGACTACAACCGCTACCTGATCGGCAAGAAGGTCGAGTTCTTCACCAATGGCGAAGTTGGCAAGCCGTTGTCGGGCGTCGCCGATTACGCACTGGATGCCGAGCTGGGCCTGCGCTACAAGGTCACCGAATGGGCCTCGCTCAATCTCAAGGCCGAGCGCGACATCATCAGTGGCACCAACGATGCCGATTTGAACAAGACCCGCTATACCGCTGGGTTTGGCGTCGCTTGGTAAACACCTGCGCTAGAAAGGAGAAAGCCCCGTGATTGCGGGGCTTTTCATTGTCAGCTTTCTGCTTTGGTCTTGCTGACGGGAATCGAAACACATTCTCCCTGCCTGACGCCCATCTGATATTGGCATTGGTAGCTCAGGCTGCCGTCTTTCCTGAAGAAGCGCATCGGTCCATG
This sequence comes from Pseudomonas sp. NDM, assembly GCF_003105095.1. Classification (NCBI taxonomy): domain Bacteria; kingdom Pseudomonadati; phylum Pseudomonadota; class Gammaproteobacteria; order Pseudomonadales; family Pseudomonadaceae; genus Pseudomonas; species Pseudomonas sp. NDM. The sequence goes on from NZ_QETJ01000095.1 coordinate 12,289, forward strand.
CTCGGCACCATCGATATAATCGGTAAATGAAGCCATCTCACCGTTTTCGTGCCATGTCGTGGATGATCCGTGAAGGTTGCCGTCTTTGTATTTTCGATGTTCTTTAAGCTGGCCGGTCGCGTACCACTGTTTGAAGTCGCCCTGTTGGCGATGTTTTTCATCCCACTGCCACTGCAAGGTTTGCCTGCCTTGCTCATTCCATTGCTCATAGCTTCGTTGAATGCCGTTCCTATAAAACTGCTTCTCTTTGACAGTCCCGTCGATGAAGTAAGTGGTTATCCAACCATCTGGCTTGCTGTCGAAATTGGTGCGGGAAGTCTCAATGGCTCCGTTGTCAAAATAAGAATTATCCGGTCCTTGAGCTTTGCCGTTGATGTAAACGGTTTCGTACTTGACCTGTCCATTTGAATGGTAGCTAAGGACAGGGCCGTCGAGGACGTCATTTCGATAACTGCTGCGTCCGATCAGCGCCCCGTCCTCGTCGTATTCGAGATACTCGCCATCTACGTGCCTGCCCAGATGCCAGTTATAGGACTCAGCGATTTTGCCATTCTCGTGATAGATAAATTGCCAACCCTCGAGATGGTTGTTGAGGTAGTTTTCACGCTTGATGACGACCCCTTGTTCGGAATATGTCAGCGCCTCGCCCTGACGCAGGCCGTTAGCATCATTCTGGTAGGTCCGGCGGGGTTTTCCGTTTCGATAGTAAGCTTTGTATGTCAGAACGGGTTTCGCTGAAGCGAAGTCTTCTCTGTCGACGTAATGCTCGCTGCTTAGACTTCGCGTGTCCCGGTAAAAAATTTGTGCTTGCCACGCCTGTTTTTCTTCGTCATAGGACATTGGCATTTTCAGGTAGTACAACGCCAGGCCTTCGCCGATCGGCTTGAGGTGCTCGTCCAGATAAAGCTTGTCGTCTGCCAGAGGGTTCGTCAGGTCTGCGCACTCCTCAGGAGTGCAGGGGCGTACCTTTTCGAAGAAGGCGCGTTTTCGCTCGCAAGCAGAGAGCGTCAGAATCAGGGGGATTTTTTGGTCGATCAAGTCTTGGACTTCGCCGAGCGCTCGTCGAAATGATTCGTTCGGAATGCCCAATGATTCTGGAGTCAAATAGACCTCGTTGCTGCCGCAGGCGTGAGGAGTCGAGAGCGTCAGGAGCGCTGCGCCTCTGAGTTGCATCGAAGAGTGGCCATTGACTTCTGGTCCTTTCGCCAGATATGTCGCACGAGGGTTCATGTCGAGAATCACCGTCGGATGATCAGATTTGGTCTCTGCATTCAGAGGGGGGGCGAACGCCAACAGCAACGCGTTGAATGTGCTCCAAGAGATGAATTGCATCCTGCTTCTTCCATGTGATTCCAGGGCGCGTATCATATAGAGCGGAGGCAAAAAGAGGGGCAAACAAAATATACAGACACAAAAAAGCCCCGCTTTTAAGGGCGGGGCTCTTTTCTAAAGAAGCTACAAGTTAGATAACTTGTACTTCTTCAGCTTGCATGCCTTTCTGACCGCGGGTAGCGATGAAAGAAACCTGTTGGCCTTCTTTCAGGCTTTTGAAGCCGTCGGATTGGATAGCTTTGAAGTGAACGAACAGGTCGTCACCGGATTGTGGAGTGATGAAGCCGAAGCCTTTTTCATCGTTGAACCACTTAACGGTACCGGTTTGGCGATTAGACATGGTGTAACTCCTTGAACAAAGATAACTGCGACTCAGGAAGAACCCTGGCCGAGACTGAGTGCAAAGAGCAGGAAAAATTCTTGTAGATGGTTGGATCGAAATTCAACATATCGTGTAGAGATTCTCAGTGACACAAGCAACACAGTGACGCCACCTTAACCCTTTTTCCGGAACGTGCCAATGTTTCTTGCAAAGGATTCTGTGTTTTAGGGATCGGCGATGCGGCTGTTCGTCGCCACATCTCGTAAATACGGGGTGTTCGCCGAGAATTGCGTTGCGCACTTTGATCGCGGCGACGCGCCCGGTAAGATGCCGGACAGAATTTTTCCACCTCGCTATTCAGGACAACCCCGCCATGAGCATCAAATCGGACAAGTGGATTCGCCGCATGGCGCAGGAACACGGCATGATCGAACCGTTCGTCGAGCGCCAGATGCGCGGCAGCGACGACAGCCGGGTGATTTCCTACGGCGTGTCGAGCTACGGTTACGACGTACGTTGCACCAACCACTTCAAGGTGTTCACCAACATCAACTCGGCGATCGTCGACCCGAAGAACTTCGACGCCGGCAGCTTCGTCGACATCCACAGCGACGTCTGCATCATCCCGCCGAACTCCTTCGCCCTGGCCAGCACCGTCGAATACTTCCGTATTCCGCGCAATGTGCTGACCATTTGCCTGGGCAAGAGTACCTACGCGCGCTGCGGCATCATTGTTAACGTCACTCCGCTCGAGCCTGAGTGGGAAGGTCACGTGACCCTGGAATTCTCCAACACCACCAACCTGCCGGCGAAAATCTACGCCAACGAAGGCGTGGCGCAGATGCTCTTCCTTGAATCCGATGAGGAATGTGAAGTTTCCTACAAGGATCGTGGCGGCAAGTATCAGGGCCAGCGTGGCGTGACCTTGCCGCGCACCTGATCGACCATCCGACGGATGTCGGGAATTCTTTGGCGGGCAGACACTCTATGGGGTGTACTGCCCGTTTTTGTTACACACAAATTCGGGCCTTCACTGAGGAGTGCCCTATGAAGATCGACCCGCGAATCAGCGCTGAACTGGCAAGGCTTGAGCCCAATCAGATAGGCGTACTGGCCTGGTCGCTACTGGCGAATCCGTCGTTGAGCCTGTCCGGCGGCGTGCCCGGTCAGCCCGATCCCGATACTCCCAACGAACAACCGACCGAACCTGGCGAACCAACGCTGCCGGACGAACCGCCTCCGGCGCCAGTTGCCTGACCCCACTCATGAATATGGCCCGTCAACCCGATCGATCTGCGATCTAGCTGACGGGCCATATTTCGTTGTCGCCGATCACGAAGACTCTGCAGCTGTCGTCGCGCTCGACCTGATAGCCGCCGGTAAACGCACCGAACGCCGGCATCAGGCTGATGCGCTCACCCAATCTGAAACAGGCCAGGCGCAAGCTCTGCCGGCCTCTGCCGTGCAATCGATAAACCGGATGAACGTGTCCCGCGAGCACGTGCCGTTCGGGATGCGGATCGGGTTCATGTTGCAAGGCGAATGGCCCGAGCAATAGCGGCTCGGGTACCACGCGGATATTCAGCGAGGGCGGTGGGTCGCCAGCGCGTTTGTCGTGGTTGCCGCGAATCAGCGTCATCGGCAGGTCAGCGTGCCGCGCGCGCCATTCTCCCAGCGCATTCAGTGTGGTCGGGACATGGGAGCCAGGCCCATGCAGAAAATCGCCGAGGAAGATCAATTGGCGACACGGCAGTCGCGCCAGCAGCGCGTCGATCACTTCGATGTTGCTAGCCGTGGTGCCATGCGGCACCGGCTGGCCGAGGCTGCGATAGGCCGCCGCTTTGCCGAAATGCACGTCGGCGATCAGCAGCACCTCCTGCGCGGGCCAGTACAGGGCTTTCTCCGGCAGTAACCACAATTCTTCGCCGGCCAGGCGCACCGGGTAGGCGCTCACGACGATTTACCGTTATCAGCAGTTTTTTCCAGGTCACCGACCATTCTTCTGATCCTGTCAGCCAGTTTTTCCGAACTCATGCTCTCGCGCATCCGCTCCACCAGCAGCGGAAAGCCCAGCGGTGTAGGACGTTTAAGCTGATGCACGTCGAGTTTCATCCGATTGATGCGTTCCAGTGTCTGTTCCAGACGGCGAATATCCAGTTCTTCGCGCAGGACTTCTTCCCCAGCCTGGGCCAAGAGCAGATTGTCGGCGTCGTATTGTTTGAACACCTGGAAAAACAGGCCACTCGACGCCTGCACCTGGCGCGTACTCTTCGGTGCGCCCGGATACCCGGCGAACACCAGTCCGGCGATCCGCGCGATTTCGCGGAAGCGGCGCAACGCCAATTCGCCGGCATTGAGACTGGCCAGCACGTCCAGCAACAGGTCATCGGCATTGAACAGGTGCGCGTCGAGATGGGTGGCCCAGTCCACCGGCGTGGCGCTGAGCAATTCCAGGCCGTAGTCATTCACCGCGATCGAGAAGGTCACAGGCTGGCGCTGGCTGACGCGCCACGCCAGCAGGCTCGCCAGCCCCAGATGAACTTGGCGCCCGGCGAATGGATAGAGGAAAAGGTGCCAGCCTTCGCGGGATTTCAGCACTTCGGCCAGCAGATTTTCCGTGGTGGGCAACCCAGACCAGCGTATCTGCGTTTCCAGTAGCGGCCGCAGCGCGTGCATTTCCGGGCCGTTGAAATGACCTTGAGCAGCGGCGCTGAAACGCGCCACCACCGCTTCGGCCAGTTCGTTGGATAACGGCATGCGCCCGCCATTCCAGCGTGGCACGGCGGCTTTTTTCGCGGTGCTGCGTTTAACGTAGGCGGTCATGTTTTCTACCCGCACCAGCTCCAGCAAGCGGCCGGCAAAGAGGAAACCATCGCCGGGTTTCAGTCGCGCGATAAAGCCTTCCTCGACGCTGCCCAGCTGTTTGCCGCCGCCACCCTTGCTCCAGAATTTCAGGTTGATGCTCGCGTCGCTGACAATGGTGCCGATGCTCATGCGATGGCGCCGCGCCAGACGTGCATCCGGCACACGCCAGACGCCGTGTTCGTCCGGCTCGACCCGGCGGTAGTCCGGGTACGCTGTAAGAGACATCCCGCCGTGGCGTACGAAAGCCAGTGCCCAGGCCCAGTCCGCCGGTGTCAGGTCGCGATAAGCCCAGGCGGCGCGGACTTCTTCGTACAGATCCTCAGGAATAAAGCCACCGCCGAGGGCCATGCTGACCAAATGCTGGACCAGCACATCCAACGGCTTGTGCGGCGACAGGCGTGGCTCGATGCGCCGTTGCTCGACGGCATCGCGGGCGGCGACCGCTTCGATCAGTTCAAGGCTGTGGGTCGGCACCAGCGTCACCCGCGAGGTGCGCCCCGGTGCGTGGCCGGAGCGCCCGGCACGTTGCATCAACCGCGCGACCCCTTTCGCCGAGCCGATCTGCAGCACGCGCTCGACCGGGAGGAAATCCACGCCCAGGTCCAGGCTTGAGGTGCACACCACGGCTTTCAATTGGCCATTCTTCAACGCCTGCTCGACCCAGTCGCGGGTGTCGCGGGACAGTGAACTGTGGTGCAACGCGATCAACCCGGCCCAGTCCGGCCGCGATTCCAGCAGCGCCTGATACCAGATCTCCGACTGCGCGCGGGTGTTGGTGAACACCAGGCTGCTGGCGCAGGCGTCGAGTTCGGCCACCACTTGCGGCAGCATCTTCAGACCGATGTGTCCGGCCCACGGAAAACGCTCGGTGGCCGGTGGGAGCAGGGTATCGACCTGCAGGGTTTTTTCGCTTTTACCCTGGACGCTGACGCCGCCGCCCTGTGGGATCAGTACTTGCTCGGCGTGGGACTGATTACCGAGGGTGGCGGAAACGCCCCAGACGATCAGTTCCGGCTGCCAGTGACGCAGACGGGCGAGGGCCAGTTGCAGCTGCACGCCGCGTTTGTTGCCGAGCAATTCGTGCCATTCATCAACGACGATCATGCGCAGGGTCGACAACGCCGTGCGCGCATCGGCGCGGGCGAGCAGCAGGGTCAGGCTTTCAGGTGTGGTAATCAGGGTGGTCGGCAGGCGCCGGCCCTGACGAGCGCGTTCGCTGCTGCTGGTGTCGCCAGTGCGCAGGCCGATGCTCCACGGAATCTGCAAATCATCCACCGGGGTTTGCAGTGCGCGGGCAGTGTCGGCGGCGAGGGCGCGCATCGGCGTGATCCACAGCACCGTCAGCGGTTCGGCCGGCGGTTTGCGTTTGCGTGGCGTGGCCACGGGCGGCTGCAAGCGGGCGAAGCGATTGAGTGCGGCAAACCACACCGCATAGGTTTTGCCGGCGCCGGTGCTGGCGTGGAGCAAGCCGGATTCGCCGTTTTTCACCGCCGCCCACACCTGTTTCTGAAAGGCGAACGGCTTCCAGGCGCGAGCGCTGAACCAGGTTTTTGCAAAGTCGGGGGATTTCGCCATGCCGGCTGCGTGCGCTCTGGAGGTGTTGTTTCAGAGACAGCGAAGCGTGGCGACAAGTTTGATTTTTGTGGCTTGCGCGGTCCCCTGTAGGAGTGAGCCTGCTCGCGATAGCGGTGTGTCAGTTACATCAATGTTGGATGTGA
>NZ_QETJ01000096.1:0-18358 GCF_003105095.1 Pseudomonas sp. NDM
TTGACCTTAAACGCTCTCTCCGTTTGAGGAATTTGCCTTCAAAGGAGTGAGCAATGACGTCATGTCAGTCGAAAATGCGTCGGCTGACCCACCGCTATCGCGAGCAGGCTCACTCCTACAGTGGTCTTGAGTAGCACCGATCCAGTGTGGGAGCGAGCCTGCTCGCGAAAGCGGCAGATCAGGCAGCAAAAAAACGGCACCTTCCGGTGCCGTTCGCCTTTCACACTTCCACTATCACTTACGCGCATCCGCCCACGATTTCAGCAGTTCGCTATAGCTCACGGTTTCGCCCTTCGGCTTCTCGTTGGCCAGTTTCGGCTTCGGTGCGCCCGGTTGATCGAACCAGTATTGCGCGTCGCGCTCCGGGTTCATCTTCGGCGCGCAAGTGGCCTGGGCCTTGGAGCGTTCGAGGCGCGTCATGATCGCGTCCTGATCCTTGGCCAAACCATCAAGCGCCTGTTGCGGGGTCTTCTCGCCGCTGGCGGCTTCGGCGATGTGGCTCCACCACAGTTGCGCCAGACGCGGATAGTCCGGCACGTTGGTCCCGGTCGGGGTCCATTGCACGCGGGCCGGGCTGCGGTAGAACTCGACCAGACCACCGAGTTTCGGTGCCAGATCGGTCATCGCTTGCGAATTGATGTCCGACTCGCGAATCGGCGTCAGGCCGACGATGGTTTTCTTCAGCGACACGGTTTTCGAGGTGACGAACTGCGCGTACAGCCAGGCCGCCAGTTTCTGTTTCTCAGGCGTGGACTTCATGAATGTCCACGAGCCCACGTCCTGATAGCCGAGCTTCATGCCCTCTTCCCAATACGGCCCGCGCGGCGATGGTGCCATGCGCCATTTCGGCGTGCCGTCGGCGTTGACCACCGGCAGGCCCGGTTTGGTCATGTCGGCGGTGAACGCGGTGTACCAGAAAATCTGCTGGGCGATGTTGCCCTGCGACGGCACCGGACCGGACTCGGAGAAAGTCATGCCGGCCGCTTCCGGTGGCGCGTACTTCTTCAGCCAGTCGACGTATTTGGTGGTGGCGAACACCGCCGCCGGGCCGTTGGTGTCGCCGCCACGGGTCACGCTGGAGCCGACCGGGTGGCAGTCTTCGACGCGGATGCCCCACTCGTCCACCGGCAAGCCGTTGGGGATGCCCTTGTCGCCGCCACCGGCCATGGAGAACCAGGCATCGGTGAAGCGCCAGCCCAGCGACGGATCTTTCTTGCCGTAATCCATGTGGCCGTAGACGCGTTTGCCGTCGATTTCCTTGACGTCTTCGCTGAAGAATTTGGCGATGTCTTCATAGGCCGACCAGTTCACCGGCACACCCAATTCGTAGCCGTACTTTTCCTTGAACTTGGCTTTCAGGTCGGCGCGCTCGAACCAGTCGGCACGGAACCAGTACAGGTTGGCGAATTGCTGGTCGGGCAATTGATAGATCTTGCCGTCCGGCGCGGTGGTGAACGAGATGCCGATGAAGTCCTTGATATCGAGGGTCGGCGAAGTGAAGTTCTTGCCCTCGTTGGCCATCAGGTCGGTGATCGATTCGGTCTTGCCGTAGCGAAAGTGCGTACCGATCAGGTCGGAGTCGTTGACCCAGCCGTCATAGATATTCTTGTCCGACTGCATCACCGTCTGCATTTTCTCGACCACGTCGCCTTCCTGCAGCAGGTCGTGGGTGAGCTTGATCCCGGTGATTTCGCTGAAGGCCTTGGCCAGTACCTTGGACTCGTATTCGTGGGTGGTCAGGGTCTCGGAAACGACCTTGATGTCCATGCCGCGAAACGGCTCGGCCGCCTTGATGAACCACTTCAATTCTTCAAGCTGCTGTTCGGCCGTCAGGGTCGAGGGCTTGAACTCGCTGCCGATCCATTTTTTCGCCGCATCTTCATAGGCGTCGGCCCAGGCAGATGCGCTCAAACCGCTGAGTGCCAGCATGGCTGCCAATGAAATGCTATGTCGCAGCTTATTGTTTTTATCGAACATAGAGACCTCCTGTTTAAGTTGTGGAGCCGCGTTGCCGAACGATTCGACTAGCCCCAACGCATCACAGCCAACAGCCACACCAGGGACAACGCGGACGCCACCCAGATGCTCCAGTCGGTGACGCCGATTACCAGCAAGTGCAGGTAGGCGCTGCCGAGAAGACCGATAAACAAGCGATCGCCACGGGTGGTGGCAATCGGCAGAAACCCCCGCCGCAGAATGCTCGGCGAGCGCAATTCCCAGGTGGTCATGCCCACCAGAATCAGACCGATGCCGATGAAGAACGCGGCGGTCGGTGTCGTCCAGCTCATCCATTCCATCATCTGCTCCTCAGACTCGGCCGAGGGCAAAGCCCTTGGCCACGTGGTTGCGCACAAACCAGATCACCAGCATGCCCGGGAGGATGGTCAACACCCCCGCCGCTGCCAGCACGCCCCAATCGATCCCCGACGCCGACACCGTGCGCGTCATCACCGCGGCAATCGGCTTGGCGTTGACCGAGGTCAGCGTGCGCGCCAGCAGCAGCTCGACCCAGGAAAACATGAAGCAGAAAAACGCCGTGACACCGATGCCGGAACCGATCAACGGGATGAAAATCTTCACGAAGAACTTGGGGAAACTGTAGCCATCGATGTAGGCCGTTTCGTCGATCTCCTTGGGCACCCCGGACATGAAGCCTTCAAGAATCCACACCGCCAGCGGCACGTTGAACAAGCAATGCGCCAAGGCCACGGCGATGTGCGTGTCGAACAGGCCGATCGACGAATACAACTGGAAAAACGGCAGCAAGAACACCGCCGGCGGCGCCATGCGATTGGTCAGCAGCCAGAAGAACAGATGCTTGTCGCCGAGGAAACGATAGCGTGAAAACGCGTAAGCCGCCGGTAGCGCCACACTCAGCGAAATTACGGTGTTGAGGCTGACGTAATACAGCGAGTTCAAATAGCCGGTGTACCAGCTCGGATCGGTGAAGATCACCTTGTAGTTCGCTAGCGTGAAATCCTGTGGGAAAAGCGTCAGGCCGCCGAGGATTTCGGTGTTGCTCTTGAACGACATGTTCAGCAACCAGTAGATCGGCACCAGCAGGAACAGGATGTACACCAGCAACGGAATAAGCTTTTTCTTGCTCATGGCCGGGCCTCAGCGGTTGGCGTCGGAGTGCGTCATGGCGGTATAGAACAGCCACGACACCAACAGGATGATCAGGAAGTACACCAGCGAAAACGCCGCTGCCGGACCGAGGTCGAATTGCCCTACGGCCATCTGCGTCAAGGTCTGACTCAAGAAAGTCGTGGCATTACCCGGCCCGCCGCCGGTGAGCACGAACGGCTCGGTGTAGATCATGAAACTGTCCATGAAGCGCAGCATCACCGCGATCAGCAGCACGCTTTTCAGCTTGGGCAACTGAATATGGCGGAACACCGCCCAGGCCGAGGCGCGATCAATGCGCGCGGCCTGGTAATACACGTCGGGAATCGCCCGCAACCCGGAGAAACACAGCAGCGCGACCAGCGAAGTCCAGTGCCAGACGTCCATCACCAGCACGGTCACCCAGGCGTCCATGGTGTTGGCCGCGTAGTTGTAGCTGATGCCCAGCGCATTGAGGCTGGAACCGAGCAGGCCAATGTCGGCGCGGCCGAAGATCTGCCAGATGGTGCCGACCACGTTCCACGGAATCAGTAGCGGAATCGCCAGAATGATCAGCACCACCGAGGACCAGCGGCCCTTGGTCGGCATGGTCAGGGCGACGGCGATGCCCAGCGGGATCTCGATCAACAATACGCAGGCCGAATAGATGAACTGGCGCAGCAGCGAATCATGCAGACGCGGGTCGAGCAGCACTTGCTTGTACCAGTCGGCGCCGACGAAGTAGCGGCTGGACTGGTCGAAGATGTCCTGCACGGAGTAGTTGACCACGGTCATCATCGGGATCACCGCACTGAACGCCACCAGCAGGAACACCGGCAGCACCAGCCACCAGGCTTTATTGTTCTGCACCTTGTTCATGGCTGCGCCTCCTCGTCACTGACTTCCAGGAGAAATTCATCGGCATAGACCATCAGCCACTGCGCCGGGAAACTGATGTACGCCGTACCCTGCGGCACCGGTTTGTCTTCGGCCAGACGTACCTTCAACGGTGCGCCGTCGAGGTTGAGGGTCATGATCTTGTAGGTGCCGAGGTCTTCGACGTGTACGACTTTTGCCTGCATTGCGTCGTCAAACGGCTCATCCCACACATGAATGAACTCGGGACGGATGCCGACCTTGAGATTTTTCCACTGGCCGTGCTCGATATGGCGCTGCAAAGCGTCGGACAACGGCAGGTGCGTCGAGGCGAAACCGACGCCACCGGGCTGCGGCTGCACCTCGATCAGATTCATCCCCGGGCTGCCGATGAAATAGCCGACAAAGGTGTGGCTCGGCCGCTCGAACAATTCCCGTGGCGTACCGAACTGGACGATCTGGCCGCCGTACATCACCGCGATCTTGTCGGCGAACGTCGAGGCTTCCAGTTGATCGTGGGTGACGTAGACCATGGTGATGTTGAACTGCTCGTGGATCTGCTTGAGCTTGCGCCGCAGTTTCCACTTCAGGTGCGGGTCGATCACCGTCAGCGGCTCGTCGAAGAGGATTGCCGAAACGTCGTCGCGCACCAGCCCACGGCCCATGGAGACTTTCTGCTTTTCGTCGGCGGTGAGGTTGCGCGCTTTCTTGCTCAGCAGATTCTGCAGGTCGAGCACCTCGGCAATTTCCTGCACCTTGCTGTGCACTTTCGCCTCGGCCATGCCCTGATTTCGCAGGGGGAAAGCAAGGTTATCGAACACGGTCATGGTGTCGTAGACCACCGGAAACTGGAAAACCTGGGCGATGTTGCGCTTCTCCGGGGTCAGGTCGTTGACCGCTTTGCCGTCAAACAACACATGGCCCTGGGAGGGGCTGAGAAGGCCGGAAATGATGTTGAGCAAGGTCGACTTGCCGCAACCGGACGGGCCGAGCAAAGCATAAGCGCCGCCCTGCTCCCAGACGTGATCCATCTCGCGGATCGCATAATCCTCAGCGCCGCTGGGGGTTTTGCTGTAGCTGTGAGCGAGGTGCTGCAAACGGATTTCGGCCATCAGGCAACCCTCGCGACACGCCGGCCCGGTGCCTGCACCAGACGGCCCTGCGCATCGAAAACGAACAGTTTGTGGGTCGGGATATAGATGCGGATCGGCGCATCGACGTCGTATTCATGAACGCCCGGCAAGTGCAGCACCAGCAGGAAATGCTCGTTGCGCACGTGCAGGAAGGTTTCCGAACCGCTGATCTCGGCGACCTCGACGGTCACCGCCAGTTCGAGATCGTCATCGTTGCTCGGCACCAGCGAGATATGGCTGGGGCGCACGCCAAAACGGAATTCGCCCTCGCCCACCGGCCGCAGATCGACGTTCAACGGGAAATGGACGAAGTTGGCAAAACTGACTTCGTTGCCGGCAATGCGCCCCGGCATCAGGTTGATCGGCGGCTCGGAGAACAATTCAGCGGCGAGTACCGATTGCGGCTGGTGATAGACCTCGGTCGACGGCCCGCTCTGGATCACCCGGCCTTCGTGCAGGATGGTGGTGGTGCCGCCGAGGGCCAGTGCTTCGTTGGGCTCAGTAGTGGCGTAGATGGCGATGGTGTGGCGGGCCTTGAACAGCTCGCGCATTTCCTGACGCAGCTCTTCGCGCAGCTTGTAGTCGAGGTTGACCAGCGGCTCGTCGAAGAGGATCAGTTCGGCATCCTTGACCAGTGCGCGGGCCATGGCCGTGCGCTGTTGCTGTCCGCCGGAGAGTTCCAGCGGGTAGCGCTGCAGGAACTTCTCGATGCGCAGCATGCGTGCGGTTTCCTGCACCTTGCTGTGGATGATTTCTTTGGAAATGCCGGCCTGACGCAGTGGCGAGGCGATGTTCTCGAACACCGTCATGGTCGGGTAATTGATGAACTGCTGATAGACCATCGACACGTTGCGCAAACGCACCGGACGCTGGGTGACGTCGACGCCGTTCATCAACACGCGGCCGCTGTCGGGCTTGTCGAGGCCGGCCATCAGGCGCATGAGACTGGTCTTGCCGGACAGGGTGCGCCCGAGCAGAACGTTGAAGGATCCGGGTTCGAATTTCAGGCACGCATCGTCGATCCAGATCTGGCCCTCGACGGTGCGGCTGACGTGCTCCAGGGTGAGTGACATGGCTCGGCCTTTGTTATTTTTGGAGTCAAGCGACCGGAGCACCAGAGCGACATTCGTGCCAGAAATGGCAAGTGTCTGATTTGCCGTGAAAATCGCTGATTACCCGAGGAAATGGCGTTCACAGCTGAACACTTTTGAACAGTCGGGGTGATTGACAATGAACAATAGTGAACAACACTCTATGCACCCGCATTCGATGATCGCTGCCGGTCAATTGTAGGAGCGAGCCTGCTCGCGAAGGGGCCAGTCAAATCAACACAAAATCCAAGCGATAAAAAAGGGCCGCGATCCCATCAGATCGCGGCCCTTTTTATTGCCTTCAGCTAAAGCCGATCAAACCGCATCCAGCTCCGGCTCATCCGCTTGCACATTCAGCGTGGCTTTCACCACATCATGGCGGCGGATGTACTTCCAGTCCGCTTCATCAATGTAGATCCCCGCCGGACCGCTGCCGCCTTCCAGGTCGATCGCGACACTGGCGCAGACCTGCGGCTTCACGCTCGCGAGGATCGGCACGAAGCCCAGTTGCAGGCTGGTTTCCAGCAACGCTGCCTGGTTCTTCTCGTCGATGTCCGCCGCCTCGTCGAGGTAGTACGGCAGACGCACGCGGCCGGCCAGATCGCGATCCATCAAGTGCAGCAACAGATACATGTTGGTCAGCGCCTTGATGGTCATGGTCGTGCCGTTGGAGGCGGCGCCGTCGATGTCGGTGTGGATGACCGGTTGGCCATTGACCTTGGTGATCTCGAAGGCCAGTTCGAACAGGTCCTTGAGACCGAGCTGGTTGTGGTTCGCCGCCACCAGCCGCGCCAGGTATTCCTTGGCCTCTTCGTTCTTGTTGTCCTGTTCGGCACTCTGGCTCAGGTCGAACACCGACAGGGTTTCGCCTTCCTCGTATTGGCCTGCGCTGTGGATGATCTGGTCGATGTGCTTGAGCGCTTCCTTGTTCGGCGCGAGGACAATACGGAAGCTTTGCAGGTTGGAGACCTGACGCTTGTTGATCTCGCGGTTGAACAGCGCCAGTTGGTGCTCGAGGCTGTCGTAGTCGCTGCGGATGTTGCGCAGGGTGCGGGCGATGTCGGTGACCGCTGCGCGGCGCGCCTTGCCCAAGGTCAGGGCTTCATCGGTGCGGTGCGCGTATGCGTTGATCAGCAGTGACAGACGGCGCTCCATGTCGTCTTCGCTGTCGAACTTGGCCACACCTTTGAGGCGCACCTGCGCGTACAGCGCTTCGATCTGGCCATCGGCACGCAGCAGGCCCTGCCAGCTGTCCTGATAGTCGTTGAGCAGTGGCAGCAGGTTGTCCATCGAGTCATCGACCGGATCCATGAACGGTGTACCGAATGGCAGATCCGCTGGCAGCAACTGACGACGGCGCAAGGCATCGTCGAGGGTGCGTTGCTTGGCTTCCATATCGGCGATCTGCCGGCCGACCAATTGCAGCTTGGCCGACAGTTGCTGGACGCGCTCGGTGAAGGCATCGCTGGAGCGCTTGAGTTCGTCCTGCGCGGCTTCCATCTGCGCCAGTTGCTCGAGCTTGTCGCCTTCTTCGGCGCTCAGCGTCTGGGTGCGACGGAAATCTTCCAGCGCCTTCTGTGCGTCCAGTACTTGCTGGTACAGCGCTTCGGTCTGGGTCTTGCTGGCGGCGCGGTCGGCGGCCACGGCTTGCTGGGTTTTCAGTTGCTTGAGCTCTTTTTCCAGACGCTCTTTCTGATCGCGCAACGCGGCGCGGTCGGCCAAAGCCTGCAAGGCCGGCGGCTCGATGTGCGAGATGTCGATGGAGAGGCCCGGCACTTCGAAGCGCTCGCCTTTGAAGCCATCGAGAATCAGCTCGACCGATTTGACCCACTCGCCGTTCTCGTCGAGGGTGATGCCGTGTTCGCCCAGCGGCAGGCTGAACAGCGCGCTGTTGAACAGACGCATCAGGCGCTCGACGTCCTGTTGCGAGAACTCCTCGCGCAGGCGGGCGTAGCTGTTGTTGTCGGCGTGATCGAGTTGCTGCTTCACCGACTTCAGGCGTTTTTCCAGATCGCGCAAACGCTCTTCCAGATCTTCGGCACTGAACTGACGCGACTGTGCCAAGGCCCCCGCCAATTCGTCGTGGGCATCCTTGGCGGCGAGCAATTGTTGCTCAAGCACCTTGACGTCATCGACGAGGGCGAAGCGGTTCTTAAGCACCGACAACTCGCCGAGCCAGCGCTGGATCCCGGAAATTTCCCGTTCCAGACGCATCAGTTCTTGGGTGCCGCCGCGCTGATCGTTTTGCAGATCGTCCTGTTCGCGACGGTAGTGCTCGGCCTGAATCGTCAGCTCTTCCTTGCGCGCAGTGGCGTAGTCCGACCAGGTGCCGAGCAAGGAATCGAGCAGCGGCGACAGGCGATGCAGTTTGCCGCGCAGCACGTCACGCTGTTTCACGCCGTTGGCCAAGGCTTCGACCAATGGGCCGGCAGCCACCAGCGAGTTGTAATCCTGCTCCATGCGCCGCACGTCGCGGAAGGCTTCTTCGCACGCGGCGATGTAGTCGACGCTGCCCGAACGCAGGCTGTGCTCGAAGGCATCGAGGAACAGTTGCTTGAGCTTGGCCGCGGTGATTTCGCGCATGTGCAGCAGGTTGATGAACAACGCGCGGAAGGTCTTAAGGCTCTGCTCGCTGGTGGAGCGCAGCGGGATCAGCGTCAGGTCGAGCGGGATCGATGTGTGACCGCCCACCAGCAAGCGACGCAACTCGTCGGGCTTGAGTTCGTAAGCTTTCAGGCCTTCTTTTTCGAGATTGCTGAACAGTTCTTTCTGGCGCAGACAGGTGTCGTTTTTCTGGTAGTGGGCCAGGTCGAGCTTGCCGGCGTAGGCGAAGAACTGGTGACCGAAACCACCGCCAGGGCCGCGACCGACCACACCGATCACGTGCGGGCCGTGGGGCAGGTTGACTTCGACGAGGATGTAACTGGTATCGGAAGCGAAGTAGAAGCGCCGCGATTGTTCCAGGCTGTACTTGCCGAAACTCATGTCCGACATACGCGCCAGAATCGGGAACTGCAAAGCGTTGATCGACGCCGACTTACCGAGGTTGTTCGCGCCGTAGACCGACAGCGGTTCTTCCAGCGGGAACAGGCCGAGGCTGTAACCGGCGGTGTTCAAAAGGGCAAAGCGGCGGATGCCGTAGCGTTCCTGGCTCATGCGTCGGACTCCTGTTCTTCGGCAATGGCGCGGGCCAGTGCATCTTCTTCGCTTTCTTCTTCAAACTCTGAAAGATCGAGTGGATCGTCGGTTTCGAGGAATTTGGCTTCGGCTTCTTCGTCGATCAGCACCGGCGCCGGCAGCGGCAGAACGCTGTGCACGCTGGCCGCCAAGTCGCGGTCCTGCTGCACCGACAGGCACACGTCGAGGAAGCGGTGCATCGGCGGCAGGAAGCGGTAGACACCGTTTTCTTCGCCGGCGAAACCGAGCTGGGTCATGCGGCGCATGATTTTTTCTTCGAGTTCTTCGACGGTCTGCACTTCGGCCTGAATGAACAGGTCGCGGTATTTATCCAGCAACGACGGCAACTCTTCGCGGCCGAGGCTGCCGCCATCGAGCACGGCGATCGGGTCGCGGCCCTGATCGGCCAGGTGCTCGACGAGGATGAAGGTGAACAGCGCCAGACGCTGGGCGGTCTTGTTCACTGCCGCGGCGGCCATGTCCGGCACGAAGTAGTAGAAACCACGGGTGTCGCAGACCAGTTCAAAGCCCAGCGCCTTGAACAGCGTGCGGTACTGGTCCTGGAAATTCGACAGCTGTGCGTACAGCTCGGGATCGCGGCGGCTGACGTGGTAACCCTTGAACAACTCGCGGAAGATCGGCGCCAGTTGCGACAGTTCGGATAGATCAAGATGCATGGGGGATGCTCCCAGAATCCTCGGCGGCGGTATCGCTGGCCGAGAGCAGGGCGAAGGAGCGCAGGCTGACCTGGTGCTCGTGAGTGTGGTATTCGCGACGTTCCAGACGCTCGCGCTTGAAGCGTTTTTCCCGCGACAGGCGCGAGAACCAGTAAAGCAATTCGTCGGTGGCGCCGTCCGGTTCCTGCTCCAGCAGCCAGGTCATCAGGTCCGGCATCGGCAAGGACTCTTCGCAACGATCGACCATCTCGCGCACGGTGCGTGGTGCACGTGGAGCGTCGCCAGCCTTCTGGGTTTTGTGCGCCTTGGGGAAGCGCGCCGGTTTCGGCTCGAAGCGCGCCAGGGCGTAAACATAGGCTTCGACCTGACTGGCGCTGCCAAGGAAGGTGCTTTGCGGCCGGGTGAACAGTGGCATCGCCGCTTGCGGCACGGCGTCGATGCCTTTACGCCGAATTGCCGCCAGCGCCAGTGCAGCGCCGCGGGTCACGGCGTTATGCCGACGCGCTTCTTCACGCAACGGCAGCAGCAGTTCGCGGGCATGACGCAGGGTCAATTGCGCGCTGGTCTGCATTTCGAGGATGCGTGCGTGGGTGCGCAGGAGCATGTCGTCATCGACCAGATGGCCGAGGCGCTGCTGTTCGCTGAGCATCTTCAGCAGCACGGTTTCGACCTTGCGCACGCCTTGTTCGAAGGCGCCGTCGGCGTTGACCAGATCGATCATCGGCTCGACGTATTCGTCCCACGTCGCCAGTACTTCGGCGTAACGCTGGCGCAGCGGAATCTGCCGGTCGCTGGTCTTCGCGCGTTCGGCCACGGCCACCAGCGCCTGCTCGTCGTTGTCGAGTTTCTTCAGTACGTCGCGCACGCGCATGTCGAGCAAGCGCAACTGGCGGGCCAGGTCGTTGCCGTCACGAACGTCGAACGCATCCTGGATGTAACCGGCCAGGCGCTCGAGATGCCGCAGGTAGGCTTCGATTTCCAGGCACAGGCCGAGGCGGTGTTCCCGGCGGAGGTAGGCGAGGAAGTCGTGGATCTGCGCGTTGAGCTCGAAACGGTTCGGGCTTTTCGCCACCGGAACGAGAATATCGAGGCGAATCCACACGTCGAGCAGGCTGGTGATGTCCTGCGGCGTGCTGTCGAGTTGTTGGGCGGCCAGTTGCGTGCGCAGTTCGTTGAGGCTCAGGGTGCCTTGGTCGAAGTGCTCGCACAGTGGCTCCAGAAGTGCCCAGTGTTCAGCGAGGGCGCGCAAGACGCGCTTGGGTTCGATCATCGGAATGGCCGGCTGGTTGGCGATTAAAAGCGGCGATTGTACTGCATCGCAGGCGTGGCGATTCACTCTCGGGACGGGCTGTCGCATTCTTTGGCCAACACGTAGCGGCCCAGCGCATCGCAGGCCGTCGATCAACAGCAAGCGATCTTGTGCGAAGGGCGGTAGAATCAGCGCACTTTTCGTTATCCACAAGTGGCCGACCTTTGCTTATCGAGTCCCGCCGCCGCGCCTATCTGAACGCCATGCAGGTGGTCAACTGGTTGCCGCGCACCGAACTGCCTTTCGCCGCACCGTCGCGGCCCGAGCTGCTGGAGATGCCCGAGCCTGAGGTCGAGGTGCCGGTTGCGCCGGTGCCTCAGGCCGAAGCACCGGCGCAGCCTGCCGCGCGCCCGGCCGAGCGGCCGAAAATCGAAGTGCCGCGTCCGTCGCTGGCGAGCACCCGCAACGGCGCCAAACCGGTGGAAGAAGTCGACGAGACGCCGGTGGTGGTCAAGCCTGCGCCCGTGCCTCCGCCGCGTTTCGCCCTGCAACTGCTGCGTGCCGGACGGTGCCTGCTGCTGGTCGAGTTACCCACAGGCGAAGCGTTTCAAAGTCGCGATCCAGCCTACCTGCTGCTCAAGGACATGCTGCGCGCCGCCGGTCTGCCGGATGCGCCGCAGATCGTCGGCGAGCCGGTGCGCTGGCCGTGGCTCAATCGCGGCACGCTGGATCAGGGCCCGGAAGCGGCGCGCGACTTCGTGCAGGGTTTCCTCTCGGTACAGATGGAAGCAGCACCCTGCGCCTGTTTATGGCTGATCGGTTTGCCGGCGGTGAAGTTTGCCGGGGAGGCGGACGCCGAAGCGTTCAATAGTGAGCTGCAGATCGAAGGCCTGGGCCTGGCCTGGGCAATTCCCGGTCTGGAACTGTTAATGGAAGAGCCACAGCGCAAGGCTGCTGTGTGGCAAGCCATGCGTCGGCTGATGGCGCGCTGGAAACAATCCGATGAGTGAGGCTGTAACCTTTCGCCCGATGACCGAGGCGGACCTGGACGCTGTGCTGAAGATCGAATACGCCGCGTACAGCCATCCGTGGACCCGGGGGATCTTTCTCGATGGCCTGGGCAAATACCAGATCTGGCTGATGTTCGAAGGTCAGCAGCAAGTCGGCCATGGCGTGGTGCAGATCATTCTTGATGAGGCGCATCTGCTCAATATCACGGTCAAACCGGAAAATCAGGGGCGTGGGTTGGGGTTGACGCTGCTTGAGCACCTGATGTCGATTGCCTACAAGGCTCACGCTCGGGAATGTTTTCTGGAAGTGCGCGACAGTAATACGGCCGCTTTCAAATTGTACGAGCGTTATGGGTTCAACGAGATTGGCCGGCGTCGCGATTATTATCCGGCGGTGGGTGGGCGTGAGGATGCGGTGGTAATGGCCTGCACCCTGGTTGACTGAGGCTTAAAGGCATCGCGAGCAGGCTCACTCCTACAGGTGAGCGCGTTCCAATTGTAGGAGTGAGCCTGCTCGCGATAGCAATCCATCAGGCAACAACGATCACCGCTTGCCATCCAGCGGGTCCAGATCCGCCAGTTCCGCCTCATCAAGCCCGTCACCGCCGCCGATGTCGTTTTCACCGACTTCGCTCAAATCCCAATCCGCTGGATTGCCCTCGCCGAGTTCATCGGCGTCACGCGCACCATCCTCGCGAATCAGCGTTTCCGGGCTCAGGTCATCGTCAGTCGGTTGGTGATCATCCACCGAAGCTCCAGTCATGCCCGCCTCGCGCACCCGCTCAGCCGGCATCAGCTGTTCACGTTCACGCTCCGGCAGCTCATCACCGATCTTCGCGCTGGGCTCTTCATCGTCGAAATCCAGCTCGTGCACCGAACCCATGCGGTCTTCGTTATCATCGATGGGTTCCGGTTGCACCGCATCATAAGGGCGTCGTGAATCAGTCATGGCAATTCCTCATACTGTGGGCCTTACTGAGTGGACTCACCGGGCGCGCGAGAATTCCAACGGAAACACTTTGCGCTGGCGGCGTGACTTCGACGGGTGGTCGTCTATCAAACCTGCGCATCTTTCTTGAGGCCTTATCCATGCACGATCTACAAGACCTGATTGATAACAACGAGCGTTGGGCTGACGCGATCACCAAGGAAGACCCGGATTTCTTCGCCAAACTGGCGCGTCAGCAGACTCCTGAATATCTATGGATCGGCTGTTCCGACGCACGGGTACCGGCCAACGAAATCGTCGGCATGCTCCCGGGTGATCTGTTCGTGCACCGCAACGTCGCCAACGTTGTCCTTCACACTGACCTCAACTGCCTGTCGGTGATCCAGTACGCCGTCGACGTGCTCAAGGTCAAACACATCCTCGTCACCGGCCACTATGGCTGCGGCGGCGTGCGCGCATCGATGCAGGACCGCCAGTTCGGCCTGATCGACGGCTGGCTGCGTTCGATCCGCGATCTGTACTACGAGAAACGTGAGGAACTGGCCAAACTGGCGACCGAAGAAGAGCAGGTTGACCGGATGTGCGAACTCAACGTGATCCAGCAAGTGGCCAATGTCGCGCACACCAGCATCATCCAGAACGCCTGGCACCGCGGGCAGCCGCTGTCGATCCACGGCTGCATCTACGGCATCAAGGACGGCCGCTGGAAAAGTCTGAACACCACCATCAGTGGTTTCGAGCAACTGCCGCCGCAATACCGCTTGCGTCCGGTCGGCGCGCCGTAACCGCGGCGTTCAGCCCCGGCCTGCATGACGCCAGCGCTGTAAAAAGCGCTGGCCTTCAGGCGTGGGTGGTTCATCGTAACCGGTGATCCAGCCACGGCAGCGCGGCGAGCCGCAATCGCAGGCGAACTGGCGCAGCAGTTTGTCTTCGGTCGATGCGTAATCAATGCTCAGGCGCTCGCCGCTGTGGATATCTTTCAAGGCCCACAGCCACAACTCACTCATGTCGAGAAATACATTCGGGTCGCAGGCGTGTTCCAGCACTCCGCAGAACCGTGGGTCGTAAACGTGGATGCCGGATTGCAGCTGACGGGTCTGTCGACTGCGGTAGGGCAGTAACTGCCCGGAAACCCGGCACATTCGGCTGATGCGCAGAAACTCGCGGCGCGCGACCACCGCCGTGGCCATGCCCTGTTCGTCGCGGATGATCTGAAAGTCGTCGCAGGATGGAAAGCCCAGCCGCACGGGAAGTCCGGCGAAGGGATAGATGCCTTCGGTATCGCGGGGCGGGTGCCGGCCCATGGCTTGATTGTTCATAACGATCCTTGTTGGTGGGGAGTGCCTCCGGGTTGTGCCCATGCCTCGCCTGGCGATGCATGATTGGATCCAAGCTTCGCGCAATTGCCACATCCGGTCTACTGTCAAACCTGACAGGCGTGATCGACGTTATCCCGCGTCAGCATTGACTGACGCGGGGTCGCTCCAGCCAGGATTACAGAGCCGGTGCGGGCACAGCGGCCGCGGGCAGGGGCGCTTTCAACTGCTGCAGTTGTGTCTTGACCGGTGGCGTGGCGCACTTGGCAGCCGCTTCTTCGGCGTTGAGATCGCGGATCGAGGTATAGAACAACTCGCAGGTTTTGACCTTCTGCGTCACCTGCCACGTTTGCGTGCAACTGCTCAGCGTGGCCTGCGCATCGCTGCCCGGTTTGCTGCCCATGCCGGCCTGCCAGCAGGCGGCGCTCAAATCCTGGCCCATGACTTTCAGGCCTGCCGCGTCAGCCTTGGCCTGGGCATCGTCGCCGGTATAGCTCTTCGAATCGGCGGCGTACCAGATGTAGCTCGGATGGTTGGAACCGAGCACCGGCACTTTCACCCCTTCGCTCGGACTGATGGTCGCCAGCCCGAGCACGCCCACCGTCGGGCCGTATTGCTCCTTGATCCAGTTACGCACCGGCGCACCAAACGCAACCATTGGCAGCGTCGTGCCGCTGGCGGTCTGGCTGAACTGCTTGACCAATGTGGTCTGGTAATCCTTGAAGTAGTCGTAGACGTCCTCCAGATCACCGCCGGCATTGGACGGCGCGGCGATCGGGGCGATGTCGATGATGGTCTGGTAAGCCGGCGTCTGCTCGGCGGGGATGCCGTTATCGGTCAGCAAGGTTGCCCAGCGATCGGTGGTATTGGAGCGCAGGTAATCCTGCGCCTGCGTCAGCGAGTAATCCGGCGGGAAGTGCAGCAGCTCGACGCTTTTACGATTTTCCAGGGCCATGCCCAGCGGCAGGAACAGATACCAGCTATAGGCCCATTTGCCATCGGCATTCAGCTTGCTGGCGCCGGTAAAGGCCAGATCCCCGGCGTCGAGCAACGCTGACAGTGGCTTGTCGTAGCCATCGGGCACGCCGCTGATCTCGGCGTAAAGCTGATCGTTGTCGGTTTTCACCAGCACCTTGGCATCGGCGTAGCCATCGCGCTGCACGCTCTGGCTCAGGTAGTGAGCGACGGTCTGCTCCAGCGTCCAGTTACGGAAGCAGATCACGCTGCAATTGTTGGGGTAGGCGAAGAGCCGCGTGACGCGTTCGGTGCTGCCCAGTTTCACATCGACATCGGCGTGGGCGGCGGCGCTTAGCGCGAGCGCGGTGAGGGTAAGTCCTGCTAGTTTGAGCATGCTCAGATCCTTTTCAGCGTGGGTTCCCCGCGATTTGGGGGCGCTTCATAGTGGATCAGTGGTGTTTGACAGAAAAGCGGTTGAGTGTGGATCCTTGCCTGAATGCGGTATTACCGGGCAGCGCACATATTGTTACGGCTGTGCCAACAAGCACGCTGCCTGGTGTGCGTCCGCACTGCTAGACTGCAGCGACATTGAATTTTCCAAGGGTGAGTCATGAAGCCTTCTACTGCTCTCGACATGCAAAGGTCCGCCGTCCGCGAAGTGATCGGGCGCTTTCGTGTGGCCAACCCGCGTGTATTTGGTTCAGCATTGCTGGGGACGGATCTGGACGGTAGCGATCTCGATCTGCTGGTTGACCCGCTGCCCGGCACGACGCTTTTTGATCTGGGCGGACTTCAGGTTGAGCTTGAAGACCTGCTGGGTGTTGCGGTCGAGGTGCTGACCCCCGGCGACCTGCCAGTGAAATTT
The DNA here is from genome assembly GCF_003105095.1 of Pseudomonas sp. NDM. NCBI lineage: Bacteria > Pseudomonadati > Pseudomonadota > Gammaproteobacteria > Pseudomonadales > Pseudomonadaceae > Pseudomonas > Pseudomonas sp. NDM. The sequence goes on from NZ_QETJ01000096.1 coordinate 16,406, forward strand.
CGTCAGCAGGTGCTTGATCAGGCGCGACCCGTATGAAAGAGAACCGGCGAGATGATTATCTTGAACATATTCGTCAGGCCGCGAGCGATGCGCTTATCTTCGTCGAGGGCCTGAACAAAGATGAATTCGCTGAAGATAAGAGAACGCAACAAGCGGTGATCATGAGCCTGATCATCATTGGAGAGGCAGCGACCAAGATCATGGATCGTTACCCTGAGCTCACTGTTGAAAACGCGCAGGTGCCGTGGCGCAGCATGCGTGGGATGCGTAATCGAATTGCTCACGGTTATTTCGATATCAATCTGGACGTTGTCTGGGAAACCGTTCAGGTTGCGTTGCCTGCACTGTTGAAGTCCCTTCCGACCGCTCAAGGTTGAATACGCCTGTCCGCAGACAGGCGTATTAAAGTTTACCTACGGCATCACCGGAGGCGTATACGCCAATGTCGTCCCCAGCGCCCACAGCAACAGCAGCACCAGCGGCGTGTGCACCAGCAGTTGCACGAACGAGAAGCCGATCAGGTCCCGCGCTTTCAACCCGAGCACGCCCAGCAGTGGCAGCATGTAAAACGGGTTGATCAGGTTCGGCAACGCTTCCGCCGCGTTGTAGATCTGCACCGCCCAGCCGAGGTGGTATTGCAGGTCGTTGGCGACTTGCATCACGTAGGGGGCTTCGATGATCCACTTGCCGCCGCCGGACGGGATGAAGAACCCGAGAATCGCCGAATACACCCCCATCAGCAGCGCATAGGTGTCGTGGGAGGCGATGCTGACGAAGAAGGTCGAAATGTGGTGCGCGAGGGTTTGCGCATCGGCGCCTTTGACCGTGGTCATCAGCGCGGCGATCGAGCCGTACAGCGGGAACTGGATCAACACGCCAGTGGTGGTCGGCACCGCACGGGCCACCGCATCGAGGAAGCTGCGCGGGCGCCAGTGCAACAGCGCGCCGAGCATGATGAACAGAAAGTTGTAAGTGTTCAGGCCGGAAATCGCGGTAATCGCCGGTTTGGTCGAGAACTCGTGGAACAGCCAACCCGCGGCCAGCAGCACCAGCACGATGATCAGCAACGGGCTGTGTTCCAGCCATTCGCCGGGGCGAGTGCGCGGTTGCAGCGGTGGCAGGTTGAAGGCCGGATCGATGCCACAGGCCTCGGCGTCGCGTGCCGAGTTCGGCCCGGGCGCGGTGGCGTAGGCGATGATGATCGAGATCACGATCAGCGCCAGCAGCATGACGCCGGACTGCCAGAGGAAAATGGTTTCGGTAAACGGGATCACGCCGGTGATCGACAGGATCGACGGCGGCAGGCTGCCGGGGTTGGCCTGCAACTGGGCGGCCGAGGATGACAAGCCCAGCGCCCACACTGCGCCCAGACCTAGATACGCAGCGGCACCAGCGGCGCGGTAATCCATCTTCAGATCGGTGCGACGGGCGAGGGCGCGCACCAGCAATCCGCCGAACACCAGCGACAGACCCCAGTTGAGCAAGGAGGCAACCATCGAGATCAATGCCACCCAAGCCACGGCGGAACGGCCGTTCTTCGGGATGCGGGCCAGTTTGTCGATCAGTCTGACCGCAGGGGGTGAACTGGCGACGACATAGCCGCCGATCACCACAAACGCCATCTGCATGGTGAACGGGATCAGGCTCCAGAAACCGTCACCGAAGGCCATCGCCGCAGTCGTGGGTTTGGCGCCCATGGCCAGAGTGGCCAGCGCAACGATGATGACGGCCAACGCGGCGAATACCCAGGAATCGGGAAACCAGCGTTCGGCAAAACTGGAACAGCGCAGGGCAAAGCGCGCGGAGCGGCTATCTTCGATATCAACGGCCACGGGATGTACCTCGGATTTTTATGGTTATTTTGATCTTGCGGGCGAAACACAGATCCCTGTGTAGGAGTGAGCCTGCTCGCGATAGCGTCGTCACATTCAACACATCGGGTGACTGAACCGG